>DATNQP010000718.1:0-15153 GCA_036703965.1 Leptolyngbyaceae cyanobacterium | reverse complement strand
ACAGGTCATCAGTGCTCGATCCGAAACATGCAATCCATATACTAATTTGCCGCTTTGATAATTCTTTTCCAAATAGCGATTTAAGTTTTTTCTTTGTGCTTCATTACCATCAATGATCATTCTTAACATATCATCAAATTTCTTATAATCTGTAGCAGCAATGGCATTTTCTTTATAAGTACCCCATTCAACGCCTGCTAACTTAATTTTCAATGTCATTAAAAACCAGCCCAAGATATTTTCTATCCAGATTTGGAAAAAATAGAGCATTTTGTGCCAAAACTTCCTTGATTTAGCACGAAGACGTGTTTCTGATTTTAAATATTTATAACTAAATGCCAGCCTGAGATGTTCTTTAGCAATGGGATTTAAGTCGTCACCACTACCATAAATTGATTGAATTTTTTCTATGATTTCTTGATAAAGACCATTACTAATATCAGTATTGCTCGGTAGCACTCTTACAATCAGGCTCACCGTCTGTCCATGTTTACTGGGAATATCCTGCCAGCGACATTCTAAACCCGAAAAATCTGCTTTTACATTACCTGTAGTATTACTATAGTTATAGAGTTGACCGCTTCGTGGGTTTTTAATCAATTGGGTAGCATAGCTCAAGCCGCCCCCAGTAAAGGCAGCTTGGTAATAGTTTTCCGAAACCCATATTTTTGCGACTTTAACATCATACCGAGCCACCGTCACATCTACAACAGGAACTGCACCTACCCGCAATTCCATGCCAAATTCTGTCATTGCCCGCTGACGTGTTGCTAAGAGTGCCTGCCTTGCTTTTGAAAAGAGAGAAGGCGGAATTAAGATAGCAGCGCCATCCCCTCCAAAAACAAAGGGTAGTTCTAGATTGCCCGCTATATTTAATACAGCAATAATAGAGCAGGCTCCTATGAGATTTACCTCTTTATATCGTCCTGCTTCTATGGCTTGGGTGGAGCCGACAATATCGGTAATGAGAATATACCAGTCAGTTGGTACAGATTTAAAATTTATCGAATTAGCAATATCTAGAAAGTTGTCTAAAACACGTAAGTCTGTATAAAAGAATTCTGTGTCCATTGTTTTAATGCTGATGGGAGGTAAATAGAAAGGTATAAGTACCTGCTCTTAGCTCCTAGCTTTTCAGGAGAATTGAATTATTTTGACTTATCTAAACCTATAAAAGCAAGTCAGTTAGGGGTCGAGCAGGATATCGCTATCCTACCCTCCCATTCGGAACCGTGCTTGCGACTTTCACCGCACACGGCTGCTTGTTAATTCGGTGTTTGTCATACACACCGCTTTGCCCATTTCGAGGGCTTAGGCGACTAGAAAGGGTTTTGGTCTAAATATCTTTCCAGTTCTTTGTTGCCAACAACCTGCTTGTCGCGGGCTGTTTTGTAGTCGTGGCAGTGTCGATGGAGTAGGTGTTTATTCTTGACCTTATCATCTCCACCGAGAGTGGTTCTGATAATGTGGTCTATTTCCCAATTATCTCCATCTTTAAAGAACAATCCACAGTGGGGGCATTTCCCTTTTTGTGCTTTCAAAAGTATTGCTACTCTCTTAGGCACTTCGGGGTAATTGCCCATTCTTTCGCTCCAGTATAGGGTGTCACCGTCATAGGGACTTTTTTCTCCGACCACCTTCTTGTGCCTAACTATTGGAGTTTCGGCATGAGTCAGCAATCGTAATGGTTTGTTTTCTTCTCTTGTAGAGAAGACCCAGTTTTTCCCTTTGACTGTGTGGAAGTATTGTTTCATTACTTTTGTAATTTTCTTCCTTCCCCTTTTCCTTATTGCCCAAGCCCTGAGTTGCTGGTAGGTGATAGAATCTGCCTTTGAAAAGGTTTCTTTACTCACCACACACGAGTAATAGTTGCTCCACCCTCTTATCACAGGATTTAGATGCTTGATTAGGGCTGCCTGTGAAGTGTGTTTATGTTTGTGGATTATTTGTCCAACTTTTGCCGTATGTTTCTTCAACCCCTCTTTGCTGGGGGTGATGATGGTTTTGAACTCCATGTATCTTTGTTCTTTCTTGGTTCCATCTTTTCTAGGTCTTCCGGTGGTGTATTTGCTCCAATGGCATTTACCCACCTTGAACTGTCGGACATTGAATCCAAGAAAGTCAAAACCTACGTTTCCTTCATACTTGTGGAGGGTATGTGAGATTCGCGTTTTACTGGGCTTCAATTCCAGACCCATGCCTCGCAAGAACTCTTCTATTGCCTCTTTACATCGTTGGACAACGGTTATGTCTTTGTCTAATACAACAAAGTCATCGGCGTATCTGACTAGACAGGCTGTTTTGGACACAGCTTTGGTCAGTTCTTCCATCCCGTGGAGGGCTATGTTGGCAAGTAATGGTGAGATTACTCCGCCTTGAGGCGTTCCCTCTGATGTAGGAGTTAGTTGTGCCTCATCTATCGCTCCCGCTTTTAACCAAGACCTGACTTGCCGTCTTAGGGTGGGGAACGTATTTAATTTCTCTAGAAGAGCCTTGTGAGTACTACCCATGACTAGCTGTGCGTGACGGGATTATCCGGTCAGGTTCCGGCTTACCGCCTTACTTTCCCAGCTTCCCCAGTTTGATACTCATTCTTCCCAGGGTGGGATATGCTGTTACCGTTGCATCTACGGAGGTGGAATTGCACCACCACGGTAATCAAGTTGTCAAGGTTCCGTTTTCAACCGATACGACAGGTTGAATACCTTGCCCCGTGTACATTTTGGACATTAAAATCCTCCATTTGGACGGGAACGAATCGCACACTACTCTACTACTCTAATAAAGATTGACAGAGCAGTAGGTGAAGATGCGAATTCGCTTCGCTAACGCCGAAATTCTGCTCGGGTTGCCTTGACTCACAAATCGAGGGTTAGTGGTGGATTTTTCAACAGGAGTGCTAACGCTGGGGTAAAGTTGATTGTTACTCCATCGATAGAGGAAGAGTGATGAAAGCGCTCGTGACTGGAGCAAACGGATTTACAGGCTCTCATTTAGTAAAAGCCTTAGAGCAGCGAGGTGATGTCGTTGTCGCTTTGGTACGCAAGTCCAGCAATCTAGCACGTCTGTGTGATTGCCAGGTTCAATTCGTTTACGGCGAGATCACTGACCGAGATGCACTGCAAGCTGCGATGACTGGGGTAGACTGGGTTTTTCATACCGCAGCCTACGTAGAGCTAGGGCTTGTCGATGCCGCAGAAATGGAGCGGGTGAATGTCGAAGGAACTCGCGCTGTAATGGAAGTCGCTCAAGCCGTTGGCGTGTCTAAGGTGGTTTATTGCAGCACCATTGGCGTATTTGGCGATACTCAAGGACAAGCCGTTAATGAAACGTTCCAACGGACACAAACTGACTTTTCTTCTGCCTACGATCGCACAAAATACCAAGCCCAACAATTAGTCGATCAATTTGCCGCCAAAGGTCTACCTGTTGTTAGCATTCTCCCATCGGGAATTTTTGGGGCAGATGACCCGCATTTTGGTCCAGTACTCCAGCAATTTCTGAAAGGAAGGCTGAAATTATGGGCAGGAGGCGATCGCGTTACGGGTATTGTCCATGTGGATGACTTAGTCGCGGCGATGATTTTAGCGGCAGAAAAAGGCAACCCTGGAGAACACTACATTATTTCTGCGGGTGATCTTACTACCCGTGAAATGTTTAATCTGCTCAGTCAAGAAACAGGTATCCCAGTCCCTCGTGAGGCTCCCAAACCCTTAGTTCAATTCGTAGGAAACTTACTCGATCCAATTGGACGCCTGTTCAAATGGCAGCCACCTCTGAGCCGGGAGCGCGTCCATTATATTTATGACCGTTGTGTTCGGGTGGATGCCACCAAAGCACGTCAGGAACTGGGTTGGCAACCTCGTTCTGTATCAGAAACGTTGCGTGAAATCGTTGGAATCCTGAAAGCCGAGCAGGGGTAGACCATACTGTAATCTGACTGCTCATCGTTATCGTTTAACCAGAGTTCTACTCAGGCTTCCTATGCCTAGCGATCGCAGTCCTAGCTTCCAGACGCTACAGTAGTACGTATACTACAAAAAGCTTCGGCGTCTGCCTAGTCGAGAATGGACTCTCATAACTTCAGCAAATGTAGTTTGTGCCTTAAGCTCTGCTATTTCCCTAAAATAATACGTGGTAAGGCTTTTGGCACGATTTTGCACAGTAAGAACAGTAGAGACAAATAAAAGAGCGATCGCCTATTGTCAATTTGCTTCGATCATCTGTTTGTAAAAAGATGGTAATTGTTGACGGAAGCATTCTGTAGAAAAAGATTGAGCTGTTTCCCAGGCTGAATCCGCAGCATTAATTCTCACAATTTCATCAGACAAAGCCACCTGAATGGTACTCGCTAGCGATTTTGCATCTCTTGGTTCTACCAACCAACCATTCTTGCCATGTTCGATCATCTCCGGTAGACCTCCAGTATTGCTAGCGATGACTGGGAGACCACACGCCATCGCTTCCAGAACAACGACGCCTTGCGGTTCGGACAGCGAAGGTACCACCAACAATTTGGAGCGATTATAATAGATAGGAAGTGATTGGTTATTAACCCATCCTTTTAACTCTATATTGCAGGAAAGCTGCTGAACCTGACGCTCTAGTTGCTTGTACAATTCTCCATCGCCAATAATTACTATCCTTGTTTCTTTTGAAAGGTATTGTGCTGCCTCCATAAGAGTTTCTAACCCTTTCTCGGGAGACAAGCGGCCAACAAACAGCACATCAATGTCTTTCAAAGAAAGGCTTGAATCTCTTTTGAAGATTGTTGTATCAATAGGATTATAGAATACCAAAGCTCTCTCAGGGTTTGCTCCTTTGGCGATTGCCAAGTTTCGCATGTAATCAGAGACACAAACAGAGTAATCTATCTCCGCAAGCGCATACCGATCTGCGTGTTTATAGAGATGGGTGTCGATCCAGTTATGGGGGTTGGCTGAACCATCGATCCGATCCCAGATAAGCGCATGAACAACATATGCAGTCGGAATTTTTTTCTTCTGCCTTCTATTAAACCGAACAATAGCGTAGCTAGGAGTCGCTACATGGGTGACAATAAGCTCAATAGATTCGTTGCTGTTCAAGCGAGCCAGCGCATTGTAGCATCGAGCAGTTAATAGCAGTTCTGGCGCTGCATTAAGAAACTTCCGAAAGCGCATTTCCAAGGCAGTAGAAACATAAATTAGCTGAATCTTTCCTCCAGAAAGACCATCGAGGAAAGACGTCTCTAAGTCCTTTTTTCGTGGTTGAGCTGTGATAACGGCAACATCATACCCAGCAGACACAAGCATAGCTACCTCTTGTCTGGCACGTTTGGCCACAGCACCTGGCCCAAAAAAATCCATGGCAATGTGTACGAGCATGGCAGTATTAGATGCAAATAGCTTACTTTTTTATTACTCTCATCAAAATAGACTCTGTAACCTGCTCTGCCTAATGATTCGGTCTTTTCTTTAGGAAGACACCGAATTTTTTAGAAAATAAAGCGCCAGATATAGCTAGCATCTTAAGTCCAAGGCTTGGGCTTGATTTTTATCTGCTCTGAGTGACAACATTAATTATAGAGAAAGATGGAATTTTTGTAGAAAATGTTATTCGTCTGGTCAAAATATTTAACGTAGCACGGGATAGATTCCGTTTGACTTACCTTTACAGGTATTAATCTCACAGGACTTACGCAACTGTCACATGTGATCGCAACCCGCCTCCGGCAAGGGCAAGGGGATGTCGGAAAGCGCTGCGAGTGCAGGTAGTGAGGGAATCCGCTGTAACTCAGGAAGAGAGGTTATCTGCCCGGTAGTGATGCTCATAGGCACCGGGATAGAGCGAGTCTGTTCACCGTACTTGGGAGGTCTACCTGCCCCAGGCGCTCTCATCTTTTGTCCGAAGGCTTCGCCCTCCACGGAATGTCGCTCTGATTTCTTGACCGAAGCCTCTACGTCAAAATGCAACAGGCAACGCCTGAAGGCCACGCATCGCCAAGTTCGGTACCCAAGTCAGCTCATGCGTATCGAGGCGCAGATCCGGCAAGCGTTGGACAATCGTGTTGATAGCGATCTTGGTCTCGATACGCGTAAGCACTGCACCCAGGCAGAAGTGAATACCCTGGCCTAGCCCCAGGTGGCGATTGTCCTTGCGACCGATATCGAGTCGATCCGGCTCAGGAAAGCGTGCTGGATCGCGGTTTCCGGCGTGCAACATGCAGTATACCTTCTGCCCAGTTCGGAGGCACTTGCCGCCGATTTCAGTGTCCTCGATGACGCGACGAACTACGCTCAAAGCCGGACCGTCATATCGCAAGAGTTCTTCCACCGCACTATCGATAAGCGTCGGATTCTCCCGGAGCCTCTGGAGCTGATCAGGGTGTTGCAGCAGCGCCAGAAGCCCGTTGCTAATTAAGTAGGTTGTAGTCTCATAGGCACCAGCCATTAGCGTGATGCACGCTCCCGTAAGTTCCTCTTCGTTCAGCTTGCTCCCCTGTTCCTCGACAGCGATTAGCTTGCTGATCAAGTCGTTGCTTGAGCTATTGCGACGCTGTGCAATTAGAGCGCCAAAGTATTCCCTGCACGCGACGAGACTCCGGTAAGTTGCTTCAATAACCTCGTCCGTCGCTCTACCAGCCCCAAACAACTCGAACATATCACTGCTCCACCGTTTGAGGTCTGGGATACGCTCCCTAGGGATACCCAACATTTGAGCTGTAACGAGGGCGGGTAGGGGACCAGCGAAGTCACGAATGATGTCCATCCGTCCAACACCTCGAACCGCATCGAGCAACTCGTCAGCCAAGCGTGCGATCGCGGGTTGTAAGCTGTCTGCTAGGTGTGGGGTGAATGCCTTAGCAACCAAGGTGCGGAGACGGGTGTGCCTGGGTGGATCGGAGAAAACCATCCACTGGGCGAAAAAGTGATTGCAAAAATCAAGCTTGTCCCGCACCCGAACCGACCCACCCTTTCCAATCTGTCCACCTCGATCTACAGAGAAACGCGAGTCACGGATGACGCATTGGATGTCGTCGTAACGTGTCACAATCCATGACTCAAGCTCAGGGTGCCAATAGACTGGGTCTTCAATCCGCATCCGATGCCAAGTCGCATCGGGAGCCGCGTAAAAGGAGGGGCACAGTAAATCATACTTTACGGTTTCTTTGAACATCGAACCACGACTCCCTTAAACCTATGCCTATTCCATATCTGCTTCTTTACCCTGAGTGCCTCGCCTTCCCCGACGCGCTCTTGGCAGTGTTTCCGTTTCAGGTGTGAGTTCGATTCTTGGAGCGATAACCAGGTACCTCGACCCGAGAAACTTGGCTTTGAAGTTTTTCATCCAACCGTGATGGTTCAAAACACCCCGCGAATCAAATCCAACAATTGACACTCCACTGCGGTCGTAACTTCCCGACAAAAGGAACGTCCAGTAGGTGCGATCGGGAAATTCACCGAACTTGTACTTAAAGGTTGCTGCAAAGGCGAGATAGCGCCTCAAGTCCATACCGTGCAGACCTTCATCTTCGTAAGTTCGCTTAGCTGATAGTCCGGTCTGATAAATCAATTCTGGAGTTTTCTGTGCAGAAGTAATGAACCACTGGTCTTCATTCACCATGACATTTTTAATCATGGTTTCATTCTCAAAGTTGACGTTCGCCCTGATACCAAATCGTGTGCAGAGTTCGCTCATCGAGAGTTTTGCAGGTAGGTAGATGAGCAACTCATTGTGTAAATCGAGTTCTGCCAGTTCCATCTCTGTAAACGGACACGGGGAGATGGTAATGTCGCCGTAGAGACTTCGGACATAATCCGATATATCTCTCTTATTCAAGCCATTTTGGCAATTGTGAGATGGTGCTGCTGTAGTTGGCAATAAAGACTGCATTCTGACCTCATTTATGCTTAATAGTGACAATTGCCGTCAATCTAAAGTGTTTACAAAAAAAATAAAACCTCCAGTCATTCTTCGCAAACACAATATAATTAGTGGCGTCATTTTTTTTCTTAGGTTTTATATTCACATAAACACTTTTTAGTAAAATCCGTAAAATTACTAAAGCTTTAAATTTTGATATTTTAAATTTCCGAAAATTTACTTAATCACAACCGTATGAGAACCCAGTGGCAATTCTAAAAGGAATCAACACAGGCAGTTTGGGATGTAAAAAATTCTTGGCAACCGTGTAATTACTGAGAAAACGCAATTTTCCGTTCCAACAATTTCAATTTTTCAGAAGTTACACGGTTTTATCAAACGATCGAGAAAAGATAGGGTACCGTTATCCAGCACATAATCCTAAGTTAGGAATAATGCTAGAGCGACCTGTTTTCGGTGTAGCTCACAATCAGTCCTCCTCCATGCGCCTTCCCCGCAGCCTGAGTGCCCTGGAAACCTGGGGCTTCGGTCTCATGACAATTCTCGTGTGGCTGGGTGTGGTATCGGCGATGAATGCTGCTTTGGGAGCGCGAGCCCTTTTGGTTTTGTTGCCAGCAACACTCGTGGGCATCTTGGAGAACCAGCAGGTAAAACGCTTAGCCCAGAAATGGCCCCAGATGTCAGGTGGAACGCCCGCTTATATAGCAAGGCTGCTGAGACCCTATCCAGCTCTAGGACGCTACGGGGCGATCGCCTACTTTATTGCTTGGTCTGCCATGCCGCCGATTAACGCACTCATCCTCACGGAACTGATCAAGCAAAACCTCCAACCATTTGGCATTGCTTGTCCCGAGGTGTTACTCAAAGTTGGCTTCACTTGCATAGCCTACATCGTGGCATTTAGCGGTACCCGTGCCTTAGCAATTTTGCACTTATTTTTCGTACTCCCGGCAGTAGGATTCTTAGTTCTGTTTTGCGTTCAAGGTTTGGGATGGTTAGCGTTTTCGCCAGAGAGTCCCGGTCTTTTGCCCACGATTCATATAGAAGGACGCTATAGCGGACCCCATCTAAGCTTTGATGAATGGGCACAGTGGTACTTCAGTGGTGGAGCCTACCTGGCCTACGGTTGCGAAACCGCTGCTTTTTTTGTCGCCGATAGCCGACAACCCAAGGCAACGTTGCGGTGTATGGACTTCACGCTCTGGCTGATACCGCTTGTGTTTCTGGGCGGTTCCTGGGTATTGATACGATTAGCGACCGACCCAAAACTGGGTGACAACACCTTTCTGAGCTTGGTAGCAGCAGCTAGTCCGTTTTGGGGTTCCTCCACCTCAATTCTGGTGACACTCCTGATTGTTTCCAGCACGTTGCTGATTTGCGCCACAACCGTAGCGGTCTGTCCCCGCATTTTGTACCAACTCTCCCTAGACGGGCATCTTGCCCCCGTGTTTGCACGGATGAATCGACAGGGCGTTTTGGGACCGAGTCTCTTGTGTACCTTTGCGATTAGTCTCTTGTGCCTGGTTTGGGGGGATATCAACCGAATCGTACACATAACGGGAACTTGCTGGTTTGTGTGCTTCGCGATCTTCCATCTAGCACTTTGGCTGCGCCGGAATCGACCCGAGGTGAGATGGCCTTGGTTGTCGCTGGGCTTCTTTCTGGTAGAGATGGTTGTTTTAGTTGCCAGCGCCAAAATTTTGGGCTGGCAAGATATGCTATTGGGGCTTCTCCTTCCCCTGGCGTTTTTGGCAGTGGATGCCGTTATCCGCCGTCTTTCATTCAAGCGATTGGGGAAAATTGGGTGGATTAGGGGTGCTGAGAAACCTGTTAGCCATCAGAGCAAAGATTTTGTGGGACTTCAGGTGGTAGTCCTGATTTTCTTAGTCTGTAGCGCTGCCACGATAAGCTGGGAAATTAGAGATAAGTTCGAGCAGGTCAATCCTAATGCCAGCCACAATCTCTTGGTCGTTCTGCTCGTGACCCTCGCCTTTGTTGCGCTTGCTGTTGCTTGCTTGACAACGCTGCCCCAAGTGGCAGCGATAGAAGAGGCTCGGAAGCAATTGATCGAGCGAAATTTTGACTTAGAGTCAGCCAAAGAGGCAGCAGAAGCAGCTAACCAAGCCAAAAGTGAATTCTTGGCAACGATGAGCCACGAGATTCGCACCCCAATGAATGCCGTGATTGGCATGACCGGATTGCTGCTTGATACCGATTTGACGGCTCAGCAACAAGAGTTTGCCCAAACCATTCGCAGTAGTAGCGATGCCCTGCTTACTATCATCAACGATATCTTGGACTTCTCTAAAATTGAGTCCGGTCAGCTGGATTTCGAGGAGCAACCGTTTGAGTTACGAACCTGTATCGAGGAATCTCTCGATTTGGTAGTAACAAGGGCAGCACAGAAAAAACTGGAATTAGCCTACCTTTTCGATCCGCTTACTCCCTATAGGGTCGTCGGGGATGTCACGAGACTGCGGCAAATCTTAGTGAATTTACTCAGTAATGCTGTGAAATTCACTGATGAGGGAGAAATCTTGGTTTCAGTAACAGCTCAGAAATTAGAGAATAGGGAATGGGGAATAGGCAATGAAGAACAGGTCAACCAATTCCCAATTTCCAATTCCCAATCTCCTGTTTATGAAATCCAATTCGCTGTTAAAGACACAGGTATCGGTATTCCTGCCGATCGAATGGATCGCCTGTTCAAGTCGTTCAGTCAGGTCGATTCCTCTACGACTCGCAAGTATGGGGGTACGGGTCTAGGTCTGGCAATTAGCAAGCGCCTTTCGGAAATGATGGGCGGCAGAATGTGGGTGGAGAGCCATGAGGGTGTTGGCTCTACGTTCTATTTCACCGTTGTGGTCGCGTCGCTTCCCAGTTCGTTACAAGAAAATCTCCAGGTACCCACACCTCTGTTAACTGGCAAGCGACTGCTGA
Source organism: Leptolyngbyaceae cyanobacterium (assembly GCA_036703965.1). Taxonomy (GTDB): domain Bacteria; phylum Cyanobacteriota; class Cyanobacteriia; order Cyanobacteriales; family Coleofasciculaceae; genus DATNQP01. The sequence goes on along the minus strand of DATNQP010000718.1, from coordinate 4,347 downwards.
TTGTGGATGATAATGCCACTAACCGACAAATTCTCACTCTGCAAGCTCAATCTTGGGGTATGCCTTCCTCGGCAGTCCAATCAGGCGTTGAGGCTCTAAATTGGCTGGCTAGCGGAGAACAATTTGATGTCGCCATTCTGGATATGCAGATGCCAGGAATGGATGGTCTGACTCTGGCAGGAGAAATCCGCAAGCAGTTCAATGGCAGAGATTTGCCCTTGGTGATGTTGACCTCGATAGGCAAGCCGGAGATACAGCCTAGAGCCATTGATGCTGGTTTCGCGGCGTTCTTGAGCAAGCCAGTGAAGCAATCTCAGCTTTACAATGTTTTGAGTGACATCCTGGGCGGGCAGCCAATCAAGGTTAAGCCTTCTTACTCTCAACGCCTGGAACTTGACCCCACAACAGCCGAACGGCTACCCCTGCGGATTTTGGTTGTTGAGGATAATATGGTGAACCAGCAGTTAGCCCTACAGCTATTAGCACGGATGGGGTACCGAGCCGATGTGGCAGGTAACGGACTCGAAGCGATTCAAGCCCTGCGGCGTCAGTCTTATGATGTTGTGTTCATGGACGTACACATGCCCGAAATGGATGGACTGACAGCAACGCAACACATTTGTAAGGAGTGGTCAGCGGCTTCGCGCCCCAAAATTATTGCAATGACGGCGAATGCAATGCAGGGCGATCGCGAAAAGTGCCTGAGTGTGGGGATGGATGACTACATTAGCAAGCCGATCCGTATCGAGGAGTTAGTCCAATCCCTGAACCTGTGTCGCTCTAGTTCTGAAAACGCAGAGTCGTTACCATTGGTTGATGAAACTCCGCGGTATGGGGAACTGGGAGAATCTCTCCCCTTGAGCTGTGACGAAGCGATTGACACTGAAGTCTTGCAAGGTTTGCACAAGACGCTGGGGGCAAACGCCTCGCAATTCCTGACTCAATTGATTGATGTTTACCTCGAAGAGACGCCATCACTCCTACAAGCGATGGACACAGCTGTTGCCCAAACCGATGCAGGGGCAATGCAGCAGGCAGCTCACACCCTCAAATCGAGCAGTGCTTCTCTGGGTGCTATGACCCTCTCAAAACTTTGTGAGCAACTGGAAAGCTTAGGACAGTCTCAGACTATGACAGGGGCAAGAGAAATTGTGGTACAGGTTGAGTCAGAGTACGAAAGAGTCAAGACCGCTCTGCAAATAATAGGAGTCAATTCGTGCATCTGAGCGATCGCTTGTTTCCTACCGCCCTTCCTCCCCCTAGAACACTGATTCACTAATAAAAACCTAACCCCCCAACCCCCTTCCCACCTCTCCCTAACCCTCCCCTATAAGGGGAGGGAAAAGGAAAAACTTTTATTCTTGGAAGGGGGAGAAAGAATTCCCCTTAGAAGCATCGGGGAGGGTTTTTTCTAGGATTACTGAATCGATGTTCTCGCACGGGCGGCGGCTAATCCAGCTATTGTTCTCTCGCAGATGATGTTACGCTCAAATTCTGCCAGGGAACAGCCGTACCCTGACTGTTTATCGTGACTTTAAGACCCCATCTTCCAAATAAGCGACTCGGTCAGCTACATCAACAATTCGAGGGTCGTGTGTCACCATCAGCACTGTACAGCCTTCTTCCTTGGCTAGCCGACGCAGTAATTCAATCACCGTATGCCCGCTTTGAGAGTCCAAGGCAGCGGTTGGTTCATCTGCCATAATCAACCGGGGATGACCCGCTAAAGCACGAGCGATCGCTACCCGCTGTTTCTGTCCTCCAGACAAGTCACTGGGCTTTTGATTGGCTTGAAGACCTAATCCAACATGTTCTAGCAACCCTTGTGCCTGATGTCGTGCTGTGCGCCCCTGAATACCTTTGATATTTAGCACGACTTCAATATTCTCCGCTGCCGTCAGCGCCGGAAACAAGTTGAAACCCTGAAAAATAAAGCCGATGTTTTGCAGCCGGAACTGTGCCAGATTGGCTTGAGACATGCCTGTAATCTCTTTACCAAGTAAGTACACCTTTCCAGTGGTAGGCGTCAGTAGTCCGGCTAAGATTGAGAGCAGGGTCGTTTTTCCCGACCCAGATGGACCCATCAACAGTTGGATATCACCGCTTTTGACTTCCCAGTCAATTCCTTGAAGAACTTGAAAGCGCTGTTGACCTGACTGAAACACCATCTCAAGCCCTTTGGCAATGATGGTTCCCGTTTCAGCAGCAGTTAGACCTATGGAGTTAGAATCACCCCGAATTCGTCTCTGAGTAAACACAATACAGTTAATTTCAGCAGCACTTTATTGTTTGAGTTTCAGCAACTATACTCTGGAAGTCAAGCAGGGTTGTGCCGCCGTAGTAGATTGTCCATTCGGATGGCACTACATTCAGTTTACTGAAGTCTCAAGTTTATCCCCCTGTGGGATAGATTAATTTCTTGGAACTACTAAGAGGGATGAGGACGGGGAAAACTGGGTAATTCAATGGCTGCCAATGACTTGCGCTTTTTGGGAGGCCGTAGCGGATAGAGTACCGGCGATGGCCAGTTGGATTGAGGGAGAATCACTTCGGGTTGGGTTGGCTCAGGGTTAGCAGAATCTTCCCAGTACTCTTCCCTCGGCGTTTGAGCCTCAGTGTCTAGCTCACGGGTAGCCTCTGGTGGCGGAGTTTCTTCGGCATCACTCAGGTAAGATACTGGGTCGTCAGACTCATCTGGGTAAGTTCCTGATTCTAATGTCACAGGCGCTTGGGCATCAGTTAAATCGGATTGCAACTCTGATAGACCAGATGCCTCTGCTAGGAAAGTCATCTCTTCAAGTAGCTGCTGTTCCAATTCCAAATCTGTAGCGACACTTTCCTCGGAAGAAGCGATCGCTTCTTCACTTGCGTCAGACGCATCTGCCCTTGAGATAAAATCAGTTTCTTCGAGGCGTCTAACACTTAACGGTTCTACTGGTGAGGGATATACAGGTGGGAGAGGCTCAAGCGGTATAGGGCGATTCCATATGGTATCAAAATCGGTTGTGTCTTCGAGTAACTCCGGTTCGGCTGACCAGGGCTGGATGGCTTGTGCTTTATGAACAAGAGATTGAGCCGCCGCTGCGCTGTTCGGGTGAGACGATTGTTGTGAAACAGAATGGCTGGGCGGCATTTCTAGACACTTTTCTAAGGCTGCCTTGAATTGCAAGGTTTGGCGTTGCTGTCGGTGCAGGCGTGTTCTAAGCTCTCGACAAGTATTGGCTGCTTGTAACAATTGGTGGGACTGCTCGTTGTAGCGCAGCTGGATGAGAGCACATTCCCGTTCCAGTTGGGCGACTCGTTCCTGACCGCCTTGTAACTGCTCTGATAACGTTTCAATCAAAATTTGCTGGCGCTGGGCGGCTTGATGAGAGGATTCCAGCGCATGGAACAAACGGGTTAATTGCTCTTGGGCGGTGTTCAGTTCCTCAGTTTGTTGAGCCAGGAGTGTTTCTCGATCGCGCGATCGCATCACCTCTGAGTGTAATGCCTCCTGTTTCTCCTTCAGTGCTGTCTTGAGCTGAGTGACTTGATCGAGCAAGCGACGATTGCGTTGGCGCATTTTTTGAGCTAGCGCAAACCAATCAGCATCCTTTGTTTGCTTTTGCTCAGAGGCATCAGCTGCATCGGTTTCACCCTCGTCTGCCTCTGGGGTTGATGATGTTATCGTTGCACTGACTGCCTCTATTGTCTGCCCAGGCAACGCCAAGAGGTTCACTATCTGTGGACTCTCTGACGTTTCCGTTACATCCGACAACTCAGCTGGACTGTCATCTATTGATGCAGTGGGTTCAGGAAGGGGCTGGTTATTTGGGGTGTCAGCTTCACTCATAGCTCTTCATCTAGAGGTCACAAATCCACGTCGTGGGCAAGTAGGGGCAAAGTCAACGCACTAACAAAGATAGGAGTCTTGGCGACAACTTTGGGTCAAATGCAACGCCTGAGAGAGTGTCTATGTTACAAATTCCAGTCACATGCTTTGCTCTGACTTGAGTTTGGGTGGAGCTGTTTTTCATTACTTTACCCCTCTCTCCATAACAAAGTAATGCACAAAAATCGCCAGACCACAAATTGTAGGTTAAACAGAATGTACCAAACTGTCTCTCTTAAAACTTAGCTGGGTGAGAATAAAGCTTCTGTCAGCAAATCCCGATGCATGAGTGCGCGGTCTACCAAGGACTGTATTTGGTCGCTGGTGAGCGGGTCACCATTGACATAGTGTTCCAGCCAGGTTTGACTGATCAGATTGGGGTCTTCGGGAAGCTGAGCTAAATCCCATCCGGGTAGATTCAGTTGGTCCATCAGGTAGCTAACTTTAGGGTCATAACTGAGGGCAAAGCACCGACA
>DATNQP010000717.1:0-9509 GCA_036703965.1 Leptolyngbyaceae cyanobacterium | reverse complement strand
TAGGAAATATCTTGTTGATGTGTTAAATTAATAAAGCTGTAAAAAAATTGGCTCAGTAGCTCAGTGGTTAGAGCAGGGGACTCATAAGCCCAAGGTCGCAGGTTCAAATCCCGCCTGAGCCATTTCTAAAAATTCTTATATAGCAACGACAACAAAAGCAAGTAAGCTAAGAAAATGCTTACTGACCTTGAATTGTGATCACAATCTACTACTTGCGCTCTGGATGAGTTGCTGCTGCGGAGGAGGCACCCATCTTGCTAATTGTGGCAATCAATTGGTAGAGACGCCCAGAGTCGCGTCGGTTGAAGTAAAGGACAAGGCGAGGTAGTTCAGCGGTTTCATCAGGCGTTTCTTTAGGTAAAACCTGACTCTTCTCAATTCGACCCTTGACTAAGATGTCGCTAAAATTCGTATTTAGCTCCTCCACATCGGCATCGGACAACTCAGATTTGAGGCGAATGACAAATTGATCTCCAACATAGCGGCTAGAGTGATAGACCCGGTAAAAGTTATTAATCGCCTCGTAAGCTAGCTCTAAGTTGTCTGTAACTGTGTAAAGACTTGTATCTTCCGGGCTTACCAAACCACGTTGAATTAAATGCTTGCGAATATAAGCATCCCATTCTTGCCAGTAGGTGCCACCACAGCGATCAATTAGCACCAAAGGCACGGGTCCAGATCGTCCTGTCTGGCAAAGTGTTAAACACTCAAATGCTTCATCCTGAGTACCAAAGCCACCCGGAAATAAAGCGATCGCATCACTTTCTCTCAAGAAAAATAGCTTGCGTGTGAAGAAATACTTGAAATTAATCAGCTTGGGGTCGCCTTGAATAAAAGGATTTGACCCTTGCTCAAATGGCAGCTGAATATTCAAACCAAAGGAATTTTCGGCTCCAGCGCCTTCGTTTCCTGCCTCCATAATGCCACCCCCAGCACCCGTTATCACCATGAATCCCTGCTGCGCTAAATAACGCGCAAACTCACATGCAAGCTTATATTCGGGAGTATCATTCGCAACCCGCGCTGAACCAAAAATTGTTACTTTCCGAACGTGCCGATAAGGATAAAAAATCTTAAAGGCTCGCTCCATATCCTGCATAGAGGCGGTTAAAATTTTCCAGTCAAGACGATCAATCTCCTCCCCACTCAGTCGTAGTAGCAATGTTAGTACTCGCCGAATCCATTCCCCATGTTCTAGAGTGGGTAGCTGACCAATTAGTGCTGTTAAATCTGTTTGAAGTGACTTGAGGGCATGCTCAGAAGGAGATAGAGTCATAACTTCATTAACTAATGGCATTCTATTTTATCGAGATTTCCATCAGCCTGACCGTTATTTATCTGTTCAATTCTCTTCAATACTGATGTTTCCCTAACCTCCTAATCAAGGGTTCAGTTCCATCAAAAAGCGCTTCAGCTTTCATAGCTCAAAGCGCTTTTGTATAGTATAAGAATTGTTAAGGCAAAATCAGTCAAAATGGGTTAGACTGTTTACCAAAAAAATAGAACGTCATGCTTAGGGGAGGCATGCATTCAAGTTACCTAGAATTGCTTCGTGGCGTAAAGGTTTTTTAGATACACAAGTACAACAAAGTTATACAAATGTTCGCCCGGAACAAGCGATTAGAGGTACTTTTCTAAGGTGTTTGCCAAAGTCGTTTTGGGCACTGCGCCTACCACCATATCAACTCGCTGCCCTCCCTTGAAAATCATTAAGGTTGGGATGCTGCGAATCCCATATTGGCTAGCTACGTTGGGGTTCTCGTCGGTATTGAGTTTAACAACCTTTACCTGACCTTCAAACTGCTGCGCTATTTCATCAACCACAGGCGCAACCATCCGACATGGACCACACCAGGGAGCCCAAAAATCAACTAAAACAGGAACTTCACTTTCAAGTACGTCTTGTTTAAAACTGGCATCTGTAACTTGTACGGCTGTTGACATGCCTGGAAATCCTTGCGTGTACTTTATTCTATGTAACTAAGTAATTCTACCACAGCCAAAACACAGGTTATATACCTTAAAAAGTATACATTTAGACATAAATTTTGCTTCGATCAATTGCCAATTATGGATCACCACAGCCAACTTCAAACTGATATAAGGAACCGCCCGAACGCTGTCCGGGCGGAGTGTGGTGTGAGGAGTGAACGGAAACATACGTCTCCGCTCTCTCTATTGTAAGCGACAGCTTTAGTTTTTCTAGTGCTCCTCAAGGTAGTCCGGAAATTTTTAATGATTGGTTTAAGAGCAGTAAATGTACTTAAGCACTCTTAAGCCCTTGCTGGCGATCAACTCCAATCACTTCTTGAGGAAGTTATTTACCCATACCCAACTGCTGTGCTTTCTGATATACCTTTCCTTCTGTTAGTAGAGAGGGAGCAATTACCACTTCGACTTGCTGCATTTCTTTGATGTTTTTGGCTCCCAGCGTACCCATGCTGGTTTTCAATGCTCCCAAAAGGTTATGAGTACCATCATCAAGTTGCGCTGGTCCCGTGAGAATTTGCTCTAGGGTGCCAGTACTACCAACCTGAATCCTTGTACCACGCGGGAGAACCGGGCTAGGCGTCGCCATGCCCCAATGAAAACCTTGTCCTGGTGCTTCTTTGGCGCGGGCGAAAGGAGAGCCAATCATAACACCATCAGCACCACAAGCAATACATTTACAGATGTCACCACCCGTAATTAAACCGCCATCAGCAATGACAGGAACATAGTTGCCCGTTTCGTTGTGGTAGTCGTCACGGGCAGCAGCACAGTCGGCGATCGCTGTTGCTTGGGGAACGCCAACACCCAGCACCCCGCGAGAGGTGCAAGCGGCACCCGGACCAATCCCCACCAAGATTGCCGAAGCTCCGGCTTTCATCAAGTTTAGGGCTACTTCATAGGTAACGCAGTTGCCTAAAATCACTGGAATTGGCATATCTTGACAAAATTGAGCCAAATCCAGGGGAGTTACTGACTCAGGAGATAGGTGAGCCGTCGAAACTACCGTTGCCTGAACAAAGAATAAATCAGCTCCTACCTTGGCTACAGTGTCGCCATACTTCATTGCACCGGCTGGGGTAGCACTGACGGCGGCAATACCACCTTGGCTTTTGATTTCCTGAATCCGCTGTTCAATGAGTTCTGGCTTAATCGGTTCAGCATAGAGTTCTTGCATCAGGGTGACAAACTCAGATTTTCCCACCGAGGTGATGCGATCTAATACTGGTTTTGGGTCAACATAACGGGTTTGAATACCCTCTAGGTTGAGAACACCCAAAGCCCCGATCTGAGAGAGGAGAACTGCCATTCGGACATCTACCACCCCATCCATCGCACTCGCGATGATGGGAATTTGTCGTTCTATACCACCGATGCGCCAGCTAGTATCTGCCAAACTAGGGTCTAATGTTCTAGTCCCTGGAGATAGTGCAATCTCGTCAATTCCGTAAGCTCTACGAGCTGTCTTGCCACGTCCAATTTGAATATCCACGCTTTTCCACTCGTTCCCAAGAGTATTTAGGCTAGGGTATCAAATTGCAGTGGGCGATCGCATGTAGTATTACGCTTCTGCTTAGAAGTGACTTAATCTCTAAGAACAAATCATTGTTTTTACCTATAACCATAACTAATACTAATTTAAGAAGAATTCAGAGAAAGAATGGATGTCACGCAATAACTGGAAAAGTCCCTAGAAGAGTAAGCTTGACCGGCGCGTTGTGGCTAAATTTTTCCCTAACTGGTCTTCCTGAAATATATAAGAATAACTTATTTAATATTCCATTAAGAATTTCATTCCTAATCCCGTTTCATCTACCTAGTTTTTTCCCGTAGTATCAGAAAGTAAAGCGAACCTTGCAAAGTCAACCGTCCTACGGGTGAAGGTAGCTTGTGTGAAGTGCGCTTGACTGAGAATTTTTATTGCGATTTCAAACCAACAGAGAGGATCACTAATGGCAACTTTCAAGGTCACCTTAATTAACGAAGCCGAAGGGCTAAACACCACAATTGAAGTTCCCGACGACGAGTATATTCTCGACGCTGCTGAAGAGCAAGGTTTAGACCTCCCCTATTCCTGTCGTGCTGGTGCTTGCTCTACCTGCGCTGGCAAAATAACCGAGGGTGAGATTGACCAGTCTGACCAGTCTTTCCTGGATGACGATCAAATTGAGGCTGGATACGTTCTGACCTGTGTAGCCTACCCCAAATCTGATTGCACCATCGTCACTCACCAAGAGGAAGAACTCTACTAAGAGCGTCGGAATTAGAAAGGAAAGTTTCTAGGAACAAGTCTCTTACGACAAACTGTGGTACGTTTTTTGTGCCAACCTAATCGAAAAATCAGCAATCAACTTTCTCGCTTGAGCTGAGGCTTTCACTACAAAGTATTTAAGCAGGAACACATAGAACTGGTGTTCCTGCTTCGTTTTCAAGCTAACAAGGCGATCACCGTTTCTTAGTCGAGTACTGAGGTATCGCTGGTGCTGTTGGCTCTTGCCAGAAGAGAATTGAATCGCTAATGGGTTGAATTTGAGCGCCAGGATAGTAGAAACTAAGAATTTGCTCCCCTGACCAGCCGAGCTTGGCTAAGTTGTAGGAGCCGTATTGGCTCAAGCCAACGCCATGTCCAAAGCCACCGCCTACGAAAGCGTAGCCTTTAAGGATTTTATCGGCTCCATAGAGCGGATCTAGGTAAAAGAGAGTACTACGGGGGGGACCAAAGGCACTGCGGACTTCATTTTTATCGATTTCGATGACGCCCTGATCCGTTTGTACCGCAAGTTTGAGAATTCGTCCTGATCGACTTCGCTTTACCACTTGCATCTGCTGAATGGTGGTGAAGTTAGCAAGGGGGTTTTTCGCTTTTTTGAGATAGCGTTGTAAATCTGCTGCGATCTGTTCAAGAGTGTTCTCTCTGCGCCAGCGGAAAGCATCTTTGCCAGTTTCATTAAAACCGTCCTTTAAGTTAAGGAACTGGCGTAAATTCTTTTCATCGGCTAAAGATTTTTGCGACAAATTCCAAACCGAGTTTGGTGAATCCACGATCGCTTTTAAGTAAGGACGCTCTGCACCATTCCAAACATCACTGAAAGGAGCGGTAATGCCACCCGTGGTAGAAGAATAGAGGGCGTCTACTAGCTCGTTGTTATAAGTCAGCACCAACCCCTTCGTCGTCGCGATCGCTTGATCCGCCAGGGGGACTGTGCCGGTTAATCCTTTATAAACCTGGCAGTGGGTATCTGCACAGAGTTCGTAGTTGTCAGCAGCGAACCGGCGCAGGTTCCGTAGGGCATAAGTTCGCGCAATGATGGTTTGAGCTTCTACTGCCGCATAGGGTGCCCCTGGTCCAATTTCATGAGGCACAACACCCCGCAGATAGGTATCTATCGGTACCTGATTCACTAGGGTATAGGTACCATAGGCGTTGGGCTGGAGGTGCAGACTTCCAAAATACAAACGAGGATTTCTGTTGTCCTTACCTTGACCAACCTGGATGAGATTTTTTCCAGCGGAAATCTCCAACTGCCGTCGAGTGTAGCGAAAGCCATTGATCGCAAACGATGGTCGTGGCACCTGCTGCAAAATTTGTGTATCGAGGTAAGCCTTTGTATCCCCTTGGGCTTGAAGACTTTGCAGTAGCAAGCGTCGCAGTAAAGGCGTTTGATAAACATCCCGTTTTGCCCATACCTGCCAGCGCTCCGGCTGCACTATTTCTACCTCGATACCTTGCTGTCTCCACTGATTAGCATTGTCTTCTGCGGTTTCAAAGGTACCGTGGTTGCTGAGGACTAAATGCTCTTCTACCATTGGTGCAGGTAGAGGTTGCATCAACGTTTCCAGCTTGAGGCTTTCAACTTGCAGAGTTTGCGGTTTCATATCCCCCGACAAAAAGCGCACAGAGAGGCGATCGCCTGGGGTAGCTTGTAACGTTAGCTGGTCGGTGGCTTCGTCTCCAAATCGCTGCACAATTCCCACCTTCAGCTCCACCTCCTGAGCTTTTGCGGCTGGTTCTACCACAATAGCCAGTCCCAAGAAGCATAGTGCCAGAAAAGGTTGCAGATTGAACGTTTTTTGCAGGTTGAAGGGTGTTTTTCGTCCCTTCAACTCTCCTGAACCTTTAACCTTGAACCTTTCAACCTTCAACTCTTCTTCCAAGCTTCAACTCTCCTAAACCTTCAACTTTTGACTAATCCGTTAGGCGTAATTAAATACAACATGTCATTTTTGGGACTATGGCACGGTAATGACTAATGGGAAACCCTACTCCAATTACCCATTACCAGTTGCCAGCCAACCATGTTTATTTCCACCGACCTGCTTAACCAAAATCAAGCATTACTGTTGCTGTTAAACAGTACCTCACCTTTAATCATCCGTTGGGCAGCCTCAAGTAACACTTCTTCCAGATAGGGCTTGGTGAAGTAGCCACTCGCTCCCAGCTGCGCCGCCATTTGGCGATGTCGGTCAGCACCCCGAGAGGTGAGCATGGCGATGGGTAGATGGGAGAGCTTATCGTCTTTCTGAAGCCGAGACAGCAGTTCCAGACCGTCCATTCTCGGCATTTCAATGTCACAGAAGACAATGTCGCAAGGTAAACCTGACCGCAGTTTATCCCAGGCTTCCTGACCATCACGGGCTTGTTCAACCCGATAACCAGCTTTATTGAAGGTCATCGAGAGGAGTTCCCGCACTGTAATGGAGTCATCCACAATCAGAACCATCGGCTCAGTCTTGGCAGGGCCTTCCTCTTCTAATGCTTGAAGTTGATTTTCTTCCCTTGCCCATAGAGCGACGCCACCGTCTTTGCGAATTCGACCCATCGAGAGGTCAATGAGTTCCAGGACGTCAGCAATCGGCATAATCCGACCATCTCCCAAAACGGTAGCTCCCGCAATACCGACTGGTTTAGGTGCTGGACCTTCCAGTTGCTTAATCACGATTTCCTGTTCGCCTAACACCTGATCGACCTGAATGGCGATGAAGTTCCCACCACTGCGTAGTACTACAATCGAGATCATGTCGTCTTCCCGTTTGCCACCATAGACAGTAGCCCGACTGAGGTGACGATTGTAGGTCAGTAGCTCAGAGAGAGGTTGAAACGGGAGTTGAGTATCGCGCCATCGGATAGAGGTTTGACCTTCTGCGTTGGTCTGAACGCGATCGACAGACACATCTAGCATGTCTTCTACCCCGTCCATTGGGAAAGCAAGGCGGGCGCGATCGCTCAGGCAGCAGAGCGCTTTACAAATACTCAGGGTCAGGGGTAGACGAATCGTAAAGGTTGTTCCTTTCCCTAAGGCGGAATCAATGTGAATGGTTCCGCGAATTTCACTCAAGCTGGTGAGTACAACATCCATACCAACGCCCCGACCCGCGAAGTCGTCGGCGCTGTCTTTGGTGGTAAAACCGGGGTGGAAGAGGAAGTTGTACAAATCCAAAGGAGTTAGGTTTTTTGCCTCAGCTGGAGTGATCAGTCTCCGCTCAATTGCCTTTTTTCTCACTTGTTCAGGATTAATGCCCGCCCCATCATCGGAGACAGAAATGACCGTCTGGTTACCCTGATGGAACGCCCGGAGGGTAATTTGACCGGCGCTAGGCTTACCGGCAGCTCGGCGGACATCAGGTGCCTCAATCCCGTGAGTCAGGGCATTGTTGATCAAGTGGGTCATCGGGTCGGAGAGGTGTTCGAGGATCATTTTGTCGATCAAAGTCTCCCGACCATCAACATGCAGCTGAGCTTCCTTGCGTAACTTCATGGAAATTTCGCGCACGGCACGGGGCAATCGATCAGCCATCTGGGCAAACGGCACCATGCGCGATCGCGTTAGTCCTTCTTGCAGTTGGGTGGTTACCTGTCGCAGCATCCGGGCAACCTGGTCTGTTTCATCCACCAAAAACTCAATATCAGAGGCCGACTCCCGTACCCGGACAATTAGTTCTATCATCTCTTGGGAGAGCAAGTGGAAGCCGGTAAATCGATCCATTTCTAAGGGATCGTATTCCACCCCTGAGGAATTATGGTTTTGTAAGGAAGATGAGGGGGCACTGAAGGAAGAGCGGTAGCTTTGGCGGCTGGCTAACAGAGAAGTTTCTAGTAGACTTCGCTCATATAAATCCTGCATCCTCGAACCGACATCGCTAAGGGCTAATACCTGGTGCGATAAATTATCCAGGAATTGCCGCAAGCGTTCTTGGTCTTGCTCCAGGCTGTTGCGGTTTACCACCAGTTCTCCCACCAAGTTGCTGAGGCTGTCTAGGTGTTTAACTGGCACTCGCATCGTCTGCTCAAATACCCTTGGGCGCGAACGAATCGGGGGACGCGTCTGACCAGCCACAGGCGCAGCCGTCGGTGGACCCATAGTCTTATCAGCCTGCTCTAGCAGTTTCTCCAGGTCTCCAAAATCGTCTTCAAGGGCATTTGGAGCAGCAGCACCTCTATTGGCTGGCGTTCTAGATGCTTCAGCGTTGGCAGGCATTGAATCACTTAAGAGGGCTTCGAGGTCATGAAAATCAATATCTGCTGAGTCAAAGGTCGCACCGGGAGCCGCTCCCTCAGCAAGCATCGCCTCTAAATCGTCAAACTCAGACGTTTGCGAATTCGTTAGCGCAGCCGCTGCGCTATCCAAACCGTCGAGTTCACTCGTGCCGAGACTTGTTTCCTCAAACAGCATCGCCTCTAAATCGTCAAACTCAGACGTTTGCGAACTCGAAAAAAGAGCTTCTTCAAAGCTATCGACGTCATCAAAGTCAAGAGCTTGGTCGCCTTCGTGTGCCGTTAAGAACGAAAAATCCTCGGTTTGGTCGGTTCCTTCAACCTCTTCTGTCAAAAGGTCATCCCAACCGTCCCATTCAGCGGTACTCACTGGGGATGATCCTACAGGCTCTGCGACTGATGATTGCAGATTGGGCAACTCTAGCTCCTCTGGAGCCGTTTCACTAGCGCGATCGCTATCAGTTGTTTCCCAATCCAGTCCCAGCGCTGCCGCTGTTTCATCTTCCTCTGCATCAAAGCTCCATTCTTCTGATGAGCCTTGATGCTCTGTCACGAACTCATCCCAGTCTTGAGTGTCAGTGACATCATCAATTTCACCCCCCAGGAAATCTTCTAGACTTTCTGTGGTCTCTTGGGCGATCGCTCCTTCCCAATCTAGGGCCTCCTCTGCCGCTCCTTCATCTGCTGAGTCTAGCTCCCACGCGGAAGGCAGCTCAGTTTCTACTAAGTTCTCCTCTGAAACATCAAGAACATCTGTATCCCCTGATGTTTCTTCACTCAGCAGCGGTTCTAAGTCCTCGGCTGCTTGGGGAGCTGTTTCGGCTTCCCAGTCAAAAATTGAGGCTTCTGGTTCTGCTGTTGCTTCTGCTTCTGGTTCCAAGTCCCATTCTTGTGAGGATGCTTCGTCACCAAACAAATCCTCTTCAAAATTCAGAGCCTCCATCTCAACCGATGGCAAGTTCAAGGCATCTGCCTCCTCTGAAGTTTCGTCACTCCACAGCTCGTCTAAGTCCCAACCGGGCGTATC
>DATNQP010000716.1:0-8590 GCA_036703965.1 Leptolyngbyaceae cyanobacterium | reverse complement strand
ATGCCATTTAATCGGCGAGGCATTCAATGAGGAGCAATTACTACCGCTGCTACTCCAAGCGAATGATAGAGAGTTCATTCATCAAGTATATTTAAACAAACTTATCTTGTGTTATTTATTTGGGGACTTAACAGAAGCGATAGCAAATGCTGAGAAGGCAGAAAAGTATTTAGACGGTGTTACCGCCTTACTGGTTTTTCCGATATTTCATTTATACGATTCCCTGGCACGATTGGCAGCATTGGCTGATGTGGAAAAATCTGAACAAGATGCCTGGATAAAAAAGATTGCAGATAACCATTTAAAAATGAAAACATGGGCGCATCATGCTCCAATGAATTATTTGCATAAATTTTACATCGTTGAAGCTGAACGCTTTCGGTTTCTTGGGTCTTACATTGAGGCGATGGACTATTATGATCGTGCCATTGATGGAGCTGCTGAAAATGGTTATATCCAAGAAGAAGCACTCGCCAATGAATTGGCTGGTGTATTTTATCTATCTCTAGGACGAGAGAAGATTGCTAAAACCTATATGCAAGAAGCCCGTCAGTGCTATAGGAAATGGGGGGCAATGGCTAAAGTCAAAGACTTAGAGACAAGATATCCACAGTTGCTTGTCTTAGAGTCTGAAGAAATTAGAACAGAAACTATTTATCCTAAGCCATCTACGGCTTCAGATCCGGCTAGTAGAGGTAGTTCAGAAGCATTAGATTTGGCAACTGTGATGAAAGCGGCACAAGCCATTTCGAGCGAAATCGTCCTAGACAATTTGTTGGCAACATTGCTAAAAATTGTGCTGGAGAATGCCGGAGCGCAACGTGGATTCTTCATCTTAGAACAAGAGAATCAACTGGTCATCGAAGCCTCGCTCTCCATTGATCAAGATGAGGTGGCTGTACGCCAATCTCTCCCTGTTGAAAGCAGTAGCTTACTACCCGTGTCGGTGGTGAATTATGTAGCTAGAACCTTAGACGATGTAGTTTTAAGCGATGCTGCTCAGGAAGGCACATTTACTCGTGACCCCTACATCAATCAGCATCAATCTAGGTCTATTCTTTGTACTCCTATTCGGGGTCAGGGTAATCTTATTGGTATTCTATACTTAGAAAACAATTTGAGCAGGAGTGCATTTACCCCTGAGCGATTGGAAGTCCTGAAGTTGTTGTGTTCCCAAGCGGCGATCGCATTGCAAAATGCACAGGCTCATGAGCAAGTAGAGGACTATTCGCGGACACTGGAGGTGAAGGTAGAGGAGCGAACTCAGGAATTACGGCAGGAGATTGGCGATCGCATCAAGGCACAGGAAGCACTACGGTTAACCCAGTTTGCTGTCGATCACAGTGTAGATGCCATCATCTGGGTCGCCTCAGATTCATACCTAGTCTATGCGAATGATGCCGCCTGTCGTTTAGTTGGCTACACCAGAGAAGAACTCCTTAAAACGACCATCTGCGATCGCAACCCAGACTTTAACCTAGAGGAATGGCAAGCTCACTGGCAAGAACTCAAGCAGCAGGGTTCTCTTGTCTTTGAAACCCGTCTTCGTGCCAAGGATGGCAGGTTAATCCCCGTAGAAGTTAGCTCAAATTATGTAGAAGTTGACGGTCAAGGGTATCTTTGTGCTTTTTCTCGTGATATTACAGCACGCAAGCAGACAGAAGACGCGATCGCTGCACTCAACCAGAACTTGCAGCGCCGAGTAGAAGAACTTCAAACCTTATTTGAAGTAATTCCCATCAGTATTGGGATCGCGGAAGATCCTGAATGCAAGACGATCAAGGTGAACCCCACATTTGCCCAGTTGTTGAAGATATCTCCTGATGCGAATGCTTCCCTCACCCCACCCAGCGACGCACCCCAACCATCCTACAAAGTCTTCCGCAACGGCAGAGAACGACCGGGGGAGGAACTCCCGATGCAGTACGCAGCTGCTCACGGTGTAGAGGTTCGGGATGCGGAAATTGACATTGTACGTGAGGATGGAGCAGTATTCAACCTGTTTGGCTACGCTGCCCCACTGTTTGACGAACAGGGTAACCCTAGAGGAGCAATTGCCGCTTTTTTGGATATCACCGAGCGCAAGCAAGCCGAAAAAGCCTTGAGCGAGAGTGAAGCCAAGTTCCGTAGCATTGTAGAGAATGCCAACGACATCATCTACCTAATAAAACCAGACGGAGTCATTTCCTACATCTGTCCTAGGTTGACTGATGTGACAGGGTATAGTGTCTCGGAACTTGAGGGTCAAGTCTTTACCCCATTTATCCATCCAGATGACCTATCGATCACCCTTGAAGCTTTGCAAAGCGTGATAGAAACAGGTCAGAGGCAGTGTGGTATTGAGTACCGAATCAAACATAAGGATGGCGGCTGGAAGTGGATGATCGCCAATGTGTCGGCGTTGCAAGATACGAATGGCAACATGCTACTCGTCGGTGTATCCCGCGACATTAGCGATCGCAAGCAGACAGAACAGGCGCTGCGGTTCGCTCAGTTTGCTCTCGATCGCACATCCGACTTTATTGCTTGGTGTAATTCAGAAGCTCGCATCTTGTATGTCAATGATGCTGTCTCTCAGGCTTTGGGTTATTCAAAAGAGCAATTACTTTCGATGACCCTACATGATATTAACCCTAACTTTCCAGTAGAGGGTTGGGCACCACATTGGCAGGACCTTAAGCAACATGGCTCACTCCAATTTGAAACTTATATTTCGTGTCAGGACGGTAGAACAATTCCGGTGGAAGTTTCAGCCAACTACCTAGAATTCGATGGGCAAGAGTATAACTTCAGTTCTTCTCGTGACATTACAGCGCGTAGGCAGGCAGAGCAAGCACTGCGAGAAAGCGCCAACCAAATCCGCACAATTACCGATAATATACCGGCTTTGGTTGCCTACGTTGATGACCAGGAAAGGTATCGCTTTGTCAATCAAAAATACATAGAGTTGCTGAAAATTTCTCCTACAGAAATCATCGGCAAGCACGTCCGAGATATTCTTGACAGGTCGTTCTACGAACGGAACCAAAGGTATATCAAAGCGGCTCTTGCAGGAGAGAAAGTGAGTTTCGAGGACGTGCGCCTCCAAAATGGAGAGGAGTATTATTCGGCAATTACCCTCATCCCCCATCAGCCAGAAACAGGAGCTACACCAGCCATAGCAGGAAATAAAATATCTGGCTACTTTGTCTTCGTCCAAGATATTACACAGAGTAAACAAGCAGAGATAGCCCTACGGCATAGCGAAGTCAAGTTCCGGAATCTGTTTGAAAACTCCCAGGTTGGCATCTTCCGCACTCGAATTGAGGATGGTCTAATTCTGGATGTCAATCAACGGTTGGTGGAAATAATGGGTTACAGTTCGACCGCAGAAGTGATCGGGCAAAAATTCACTACTGAGTTTTATGTCAATCCAGATGACCGACAACAGTTGCTGACCCAACTACGCCGACAGGGAGCGGTCAACAACTATGAAGTCCAGTTTCGCCGACGAGATGGGTCACAGGGATGGGGATTGTGTTCAATCCGCTTGAATACAGAAGAAGTCTGCCTTGAGGCTGTACTCACCGATATCAGCGATCGCAAATTTGCCGAAGCTGCCCTGCGACGTAGCGAAGTTAAGTTCCGGAATCTCTTTGAAACCTCCCAGGTGGGCATCTTCCGCAGTCGAGTTGAGGATGGTCTAATTCTGGATGCCAATCAACGCTACATCGAGATGACGGGCTACACTTGTGCCGCCGATGTGATCGGGAAGAAATGTAGTACTGAGTTCTATGTAAACCTAGATGACCGACAGCGGATGCTGGCTCAACTGTACCAACACGGCGAAGTCAACAACTTTGAAATCCAGTTTCGTCAGAGAAATGGCACAGTCCGCTGGGGGTTCTATTCAGTCCGCCTCAATGCCGAAGAAGGCTGTATGGAAGGGGTGATTGCCGACATTAGCGATCGCAAACAATTAGAACAAGAATTGTTGCAATCTCAGCGCTTCCTCGACAGCATTGTTGAAAATATTCCTTTAGCACTATTTGCCAAAGATGTCAACAACGAGTTTCGCAATGTGCTTTGGAATAAAACCTGTGAGGAGATGTTTGGTCTTCCTAGAGAGCAGGCTCTAGGGTGCAATGTCCATGACTTTCAGCCCCCTGAACAAGCGGACTTTTTTCTGGCTAAAGACGTGGAAGCAGTCGAGGCAGGCAAGTTGATTGAAATTCTCGAAGAGCCGTTTGACAGTAGGTCACGGGGAAGAATCCTGCTGCGAACTCTAAAATTACCCCTTTTCGATAACCAGGGCAAGGCCACACACCTACTATGCATTTCCGAAGATATCACCGAGCGTAAACAACGGGAAGAGGCGCTGCAACTAATTGTTGAAGGAACCGCCTCGAAGACAGGAGATGAATTCTTCCACTCCTTCGTTCGTTACCTGGCACAGGTGTTGCGAGTCCGCTACGCTTTGATTAGTGAGTTCGCGAATCAAACCAAAACCAAAGTTCGGACTTTAGCCGTTTGGCAGGGCGACGAGTTTGGTGAAAACTTTGAGTACGACCTGAGTAGCACCCCTTGTGAAGGCGTCTTAGCTGGGAGGATGTGCCATTACTCTAAAGGTATACAAGCTCTCTTTCCTGACGATTCATACCTGATTGAAGCAGGGGTAGAAAGCTTTCTAGGCGTCCCCTTGATTGATTCTGAGGGAAACGTCCTCGGTCATCTAGCCGTGCTGGATGAAAAGCCAATGGGGAATGAATCAGGTAGAGAGTTAATCTTAAGAATTTTTGCCGCCCGCGCCGCTGCTGAACTAGAGCGAAAGCTAACCGACGAAGCACTTGCACATCGCGCTCAGGTGGACAACCTACTCAGTAGTATTTCCAGGCAGTTTATTGACCAAGAGGTTAACAGCGCTATCAACTTTACCCTAAAAGCGCTTGGTCAGTTCTTGCACGCTAGCCGTGCCAACGTTTTCAAATACGACGACAACCAAAGCAAAGCAGTCCTTACCCATCAGTGGTGTGCTGACCAAATCACCTCGTCGATTAATGACATACCGGAATTACCCATTAAGACTAATCCTTGGTTCTACAACGAGATTCTTAGCGGCAAACCTATCCAAGTTCCCTGTGTCGCCGACCTTCCACCCGAAGCTGCCGCCAAGAAGGCAAACCTAGAAAAGCATTCGATCCAATCAATCGTTGCTGTGCCAATGATGCATTCCGGCGGAGTGGTGGGATTTATTAGTCTTGATATAGTCCACTGCTCCAAGGTATGGAGTCAGGAGGAGATTAGCTTACTCAATCTGGTGGGCGAGTTGATTGCAATGGGTCAGGCACGACACAACGCTGAGGAGGCGCTGCGATGTGCCAAAGAAGCCGCTGAAGCTGCCAACCGCGCCAAAAGTGCCTTCCTAGCGAATATGAGCCACGAACTCCGCACCCCCCTCAACGCGATTCTCGGCTTCTCTCAACTGATGGCGCATAGTTCCTCCCTCACTCAAGAGCAACAGGAAAATCTCGGCATTATTAGTCGTAGTGGCGAGCATTTGCTGGCTTTGATTAATGACGTGCTGGAAATGTCCAAAATCGAAGCAGGTCGGACAACGCTGTATCAACAAAGCTTTAACCTCTATCGCCTGCTGGACTATCTCGAAGAGATGCTGCAACTCAAAGCCAAATCCAAAGGCTTACAGCTTACCTTTGAGCGGACTCCCGACATACCCCAATATGTGAAGACGGATGAAAGCAAGCTGCGCCAAGTTTTATTTAACCTGCTGGGGAATGCTATTAAATTTACCCAGGTAGGCAGTGTTACGTTGCGCGTGCGACTAGGGACTAGGGACTGGAGACTAGGGAGTAGGGAAGAGTTTTCCCAATCCCCAATTCCCAATCCCCAATCCCTAGTTTTTCAGGTGGAAGACACCGGTCCCGGCATTGCTCCAGAAGAACTCAATATCTTATTTGATGCTTTTGTGCAAACTGAAACAGGTCGGCAATCTCAGCAAGGGACGGGACTTGGATTAGCAATTAGCCGCCAATTTGTCAAGATGATGGGTGGAGACATCACGGTTAGCACTCGCCTGGGTGAGGGAACCGTTTTCACCTTTGATGTTCAGGTTGGTCTGGCTGAGGTGACTGAGGTTCAGACTAAACAACCAAGTCAACGACCGATCGCACTGGCACCCAACCAGCCCAAGTATCGCATTCTGGTTGTTGAGGATACACAGGAGAATCGCCAGTTGTTGGTCAAACTGCTAGAGTTGTTTAACTTTGAAGTGCGTGAAGCGGTCAATGGTCAAGAAGCGATCGCTCTGTGGGAAAGTTGGCATCCTCACCTAATCTGGATGGATATGCGGATGCCGGTGATGGATGGCTATGATGCTACCCGGCACATTAAAGCTCAACCAAAAGGTCGGGATACGGTGATCATTGCCCTAACGGCTAGCGCTTTTGAGGAAGAGCGAACCGTAGCGTTATCAGCAGGCTGTGACGACTTTGTTCGTAAGCCCTTACAAGAGACAGTAATCTTTGAAAAGATGGCTCAATACTTGGGAGTTAGCTTTGTTTATGAACAATCCATTCAGTCCTCATCCCCGCAGCACGGTATGTCCAAAGCGGTTCTAACACCGGAGGATTTAGCTACGATGCCTGCTGAGTGGGTAGCACAGCTAAATGAGGCAGCAACCCAGGTCGATAGTGAATTAATCGATCAGCTAATCGCGCAAATCCCTGATGAGAAAGTCGAGTTAGCGAATGGACTGACAGATTTAGTAAATAACTATCGTTTCGATCAGATAATTGCTTTAACTCAAGTCCCTACGGAGTAGATGAGCACCCGTCAATCTAAAGCTGCCAAAGGCAATATCCTGATTGTTGACGATACACCTGAAAACCTGCGCCTGTTGTCCAATGTTCTAACGGAACGGGGCTATAAAGTGCGTAGTGTCATCAATGGTGCTATGGCATTGATGGGTGCAAAGGCTGCCCCGCCGGACTTGATTTTGTTGGATATTAATATGCCAGATATGAATGGCTATGAAGTCTGTGAGGCGCTTAAGGCGGATGAACAAACCCGTGAGATTCCCGTAATTTTCATCAGTGCCTTGGATGAGGTACTCGATAAGGTAAAAGGCTTTGCTGTAGGGGGGAGGGACTACATTACCAAACCCTTTCAGCTTGAAGAAGTGTTGGCGCGGATTGAGAATCACTTAACCATCCGCAACTTACAACAGCAACTCCAAGAGCAAAATCAGCGACTGCAACAGGAAATTAGCGATCGCGAAAAGGCAGAACAAGCCTTACGAGTCTTCCTTCACTCCATCTCCCATGACCTGCGTAATCCTGTCACTGGTATGTTGATGGTGTTGAAAAATTTGCTCAATCGCCCTTGGTCAGTGGTCAGTAGAGACGTTCCGGCGGAACGTCTCTCCGGGGTGGGTAGTGAACAAGAACCAACAACAGACACCGAACAAGAGACAATTCCCTTACGCTCCACGCTAGAGCGCATGGCAACAAGCTGTGAACGCCAACTTAATCTGATCAACTCTTTGGTGGAAAGCCACGAGTATGAAGTGTGGGGAGTGCCTCTGGAATGTCAACCTGTATCGCTACACCAACTAACTCAAAGATTGGTAGAAGAGTGGCAGCCAATGCTAAAGAGCAATCAAGCCACATTAAAAAATCTAGTTTCGGCAGAATTACCACCTCTGTATGCCGACCCAAATCAACTCTGGCGAGTCTTCTCTAACCTAATTGCCAACGCCTTAAAACACAATCCACCAGGAATAACGCTCACTCTAAGTGCCGAAGTCATCAACCAAGAGTTGGGAGAGAGGGAGAGGATGCAAGGGGAAGTAGAGAATTCCCAATCCAACAACCAACAACCAACAACCAACAACAAAATGCTCCGCTGCTGTGTTGCCGATGATGGAATTGGGATGACAACTGAGCGATGCGATCGCTTATTTGAACTCTATACACGGGGTACTTCTGTTCGACGAACTGCGGGTTTGGGTTTAGGCCTATACCTCTGTCGCCAAATCATCACAGCTCACGGCGGGGAAATTGGGGTAATAACGCGCCCTAAGTGCGGAGCTACTTTCTGGTTTACTTTACCTGTGTTAGCGAAAGACGCCAAGGTTGCGTAGATGAACACCTTTCTATCAGAAGTTCCTAAGGGCAATATTCTAATTGTTGATGACACACCTGACAACCTGCGCCTCTTGTCCAACGCCTTAACGGAACGAGGCTATAAAGTACGTAGCGTTATCAATGGTGCGATGGCGTTGATGGGTGCAAAGGCTGCCCCGCCCGACTTGATTTTATTGGATATCAATATGCCTCAGATGAACGGTTATGAAGTCTGTGAGGCGCTCAAAGCAGATGAACAAACCCGTGAGATTCCCGTAATTTTCATCAGTGCTTTGGATGAGGTACTCGATAAGGTGAGAGCCTTTGCGGTGGGTGGAAGGGACTATATTAGCAAACCCTTTCAGTTTGAAGAAGTGTTGGCACGAATTGAGAATCAGCTAACCATCCGGAACTTACAACAGCAACTCCAGGAGAAAAATTGCTTCTTGCAGCAGAGCGAAACGCGAGAA
>DATNQP010000715.1:0-2539 GCA_036703965.1 Leptolyngbyaceae cyanobacterium | reverse complement strand
AAGCCTAAGCCAAAGCGATCGCTTCTAACTCGTCCCTCCTCATAACCCGCCAAATCCCCAAAATCTTCCATATCGTGGACATCCAAGCCGAGTAGATGACCAATCCCGTGGGGAAAGAATAAAGCATGAGCATCCATTTCGACCAAATCTGACGCTTGTCCCCGCAGAATGCCCAAATCCACCAATCCTTGGGCAATCACAGCTGCCGCCAAAAGATGAATGTCGCGATATTCGACACCAGGGCGGATTTTGTCGATACAGGCATCATGAGCTGCCAAAACAACATCATAGAGGTCGCGCTGGGTGGGGGAGAACTTGCCTATGACGGGCCAAGTGCGCGTTACATCAGACGCCCACCCCGTCGCTGTCTCAGCACCCACATCGGCAAGCAGCAAATCTCCCGCTTGTAGTGGGTGATGGTACTGCTCGTTGTGCAGGACTTCACCATGAACGGTGACAATGCTGGGGTAGGCACAACTCATGTTGTGGGCAATAATTACACCCTCCATCGCCCCTCGCACCGTCGCTTCGTAGAGATGTTCTTCCCCAACGTCTCTACCCTTAGTCGCTGCCATTCCCGCCTTATGAGCCTCAACGCTAACCGCTGCGGCTTGTCGTAACTCGGATATTGCCCCTGTATCGTGGCTCAATCTCAAAGAAGCGATCGCTTTTGTTAAATCCCGGTCAATTCCCTCAGGCGCATTCGCTACTGCTACTGAGCGATTGAGTATCTGAGCTTGTTGCAAAGAAGTGGCGGCACTTTGGACAGCAACCGTAGCTGCACCCGTTGCCCGTGATTGTAATTCTGACAGGGGAAAGTCCGCAGCAGCCCCAATCTTCTGAGCGAGTTCCTCCCGTTTCGGCATCTCCCCATGCCAAAGCGCACTGCCAGGAGGTGCCTCATCCATAAAAAACTCTAGTTTGCCACGATTGAGGAAAATTGCCGCATTTTCTAGCGGTAGACCTGCAAAGTAAAGAAAGTGACTACTGGCACGAAACGGGAAAGGATTTGCCGGGTAGTTACGCGGACTTCGTCGCCCAGACCAGAGAATTACTGGGAAATCAATCAGCTGGGCAAGGCGTTGACGCCGTTCATACAGCGTTGTGGCGAGCGTACTGTAATTGCTGGGAATTTCCATCATGATACTGACCAAAAGACTCCTACAAGGAGCAGCGATTATTCCGGGTCATCGTCCTCCTGTTTATCCTCCCCATCATCCTTCTGTTTATCCTCTTTCTTTTGGTCTTTTTGTGGAGCAGCCTTAGCTGGCTCATTTTTCTCCAGTTGTTCCCTAGGTTTAGCCTCTTGCTCTGACCGGTTGCAAGCCGTAAGGGTAAAGCCACTAATCACTAGCAGTAGTGTCAGGACAGCATAACTAAACCTAATGTTTTTTTTAAATTGCTCGTTTTTTTGAGACATTAGCCACCTTTGAGCTTTCCTAATTCATAGGACTTACTCACTAAAAGTTTCCATCACAAAAGGGTAGATAAGAAGACCATTGGTGTCAACTTAGTGTTAGCTTGGCGGTTAAAACCGCAGCTACACAAACAAAACCCGCCTGCGCGGGTTTAAAAAACTTGATTTTTGAATGGTTTCGATGCTGTCTAACCTTTAGACTAGTTTCAAATCTGGATAGCTAGCCATTAGGTCATCTGAAGTCAGAGTGTCGCCTTCTGCTTGTGGCGTCCAGAGAATTTCTACAGCGAGTAAGCGATCGCTAGAAATACCGCCAATCTGACGTAGGGCTTGACGCAGGTCATCTGAAGTGTTGATTGTTGGGAGTTCTAGCTTACCCTCGGTACCCACCACAATCGTGACGATGATGTATTCACCGGGTGCTTCTGTCGCTACTAGCTGCCCACCATTCCCAGGTAAAGATGCCCTGGAAGTACCTTCTCTCAGCTGATTATTAACGTTTGAAAGAGTTTCTTCAGTGAATTTGCTGCGCTCAGCCAGTGCTAGTTGATTAAACTTCGCTTCTGCGGCTTCCAGTGCTGTCTGTTGGGATTGAGCAGCACCATAGACCCAGTATTCCGGGTGTCGCAGTAAAGCCAAGCTTGACTCTTGAAGGACTTGTGCTCTACCAGCAGCAGAAGCCGTATCTGCTGCACGACCCAACTCATCTAGCTCCTTCTGGAGACCACGAGCACCAGCTAAAAGACCAACTTGCACACGCGCTACGGAAATCTTGGGGGTGCTGTAGCCGGGAACGTCGTTATCACCCGCCTCACCCACACGGCGGAAACTTTGGACTAAGAAATTGGCGATCGCAAAGAATATCAGGATACCAAAAAGACCGCCAAATCCGCCTCCAATGCCGAAGAAGGGAAATAGAAACGGAAAGCCAATTCCACCGCCAGGGTATCCATAGCCATATCCACCCCCATATCCACCAGCCGGTGCCCTGTAACCGCCACTGGGAGGAGAATAGGTACGACTAGGTGCCCGGAAGGAACCGCCACCAATCCGACCCCCACTACGAGCCGCTAGGGCGTTACTGGCATTACCTAATACCAGAGAAAATATCAGCCCAAAGAC
>DATNQP010000714.1:0-5521 GCA_036703965.1 Leptolyngbyaceae cyanobacterium | reverse complement strand
CAATCTAAGCGCCGCTGCTTGTAGTAAGCCACTTGACCAGCAACGAGAGGATTTTCCAAGGAAGGAATCGGTAAAGTCGCAACGATCAGGAGTTTGGGAGCAGGCAGAACACCTTGATGAGAGCGCCAGAATTCCCAGCCGCTGACAAGGATACCTCTGTCATCCAAATCGGTTTTTTCCACTTGCACCCGCGAACCAAATTCAGCCGCTAAAACCGCACCTACCTGAGCTTTAAGCGGTACATCCCCCACCAGGAGGACGGCTGATCCTTTAACGTTGGGACTGAGTGTCAGTAGGGTGCGAACTTGTTGAATCAGGGCATCTTGAAATCGCGGCGTATTAGGCATCGGTAGCCCATCGGGCAGATACAGTTGAATCAGTTCGCTCTGTCGGTCCGGGGAGAACTTCAAGCAAGTCAAGTCTCCTAAGCCCATCTGCTGGCGGTAAACAGACGCCGAAGCCTCCAAATCCAGCGCTTCACCAATTAGCACCACCGGCTGCCCCGACCAAATTTGGCTTAACGCTCCTGCTACCTCCACAGGCTGGCAGTACAAAGAAAACTGACCCTGCGATCGCGCGATCGCAGCCCACATCAGTTGGCCTGACCGTTGCCAGCAGTGCCAAAAATGCTTCCAGCGCGTTGGCAGGTAGCGGTATCGCTCTTTATCAGCAACCGGCTGTAGCACTTCAAACAGCTGCCGCAAGGCATCTTGCTCTTGCGCTTCAATCAGACAGCATTCATAAGGGTTAGGAGGGTGCTGAAATACCGCCCTAGTGAGCCGCACGCGAACATCCCGGATTAAGTCAGCTTGCTGTGGGCGTCCTAGCATCAGCTCATCCCAGTCTCCAGGCTGGATGCAGGCTTGCAGCTGTTCACGCGCCCATCCTTCCAGGTCGTCGGCACTATCAATAATCGTAGGGATACCGGGAGGGAACCCATGGTGACCATCTAATCGGTCTGCCAGCCACGAGGCGGGTGAGGTAATCAGCAGCCCTTGGAAACGCTCATCTGGAAAAGTATCACCTGTCTGAATCGGCTTATCGGTGCCAATCCACTGTTGCAGGCGGGGGATTTCGACCCGCAGCAACCATTGCTGTACTGATAGGGGTGCAACCAAGATCACCGGTCCTGGCCAGATTAGTGCTGGTGCCAGATAACTTAGACGATACGCACAGTGAGTACTTCCCGTCTGAATCAAGGCAGAACGCCCCAGCCGCAAAGCTCGTGCGACAAGCCGCGCCATCGTCAAATGATGGGGCCAGCTTGGTTGACCCTGCTCTCGTAGAAAAGCACGTAGAGAGGAATGGACTTCTACTTCAATCACTCGAGACCTAGCGCGTCTGAACGCCCCCAGAAATTGACACCAGCGCTTAATTAGCCTTATTTGCTCGAAACATGAGCAATCTTCGGCAGCAATGACGCCCTTTCTAATTATGCCAGGGCTATAACTAGGGGTTGGGGACTGGGGGGATAGAGAGATAGGGACATGGGGATATGAAGAATGTAAAATCTACGCTTTCAGCACGGAGCAGGTTTAGTTGAGTTCCCCTAGATAATCAAAGGCTTTAATAAATTCAATGACTGTCTCCAGTGGCGGCAGCGTTGATTCTGGTGTTTGCATTGAGACGTTTTTAGAACGACCCTGTGAGCTAGATTGGTTCATCAAATGCTTGCCAAAAGCAGGATGATAATAGATATTCAAGGTCTGGTTGCTAGAGTTGGTAACAACTGTCTCGGTGGGAGCTTCAAAAAAGTTTACCTGCTCTATCAATTCGGGAGGCAACTTCAAGGGCTTAATGGCATCAATCTGAGCAATGGCTTGACTGAGCGCTTTGATCAATTGCCTGATTCGCTTTGGCTCTTTGATTCCCAAAGCGTCCAGATCTTGTGATTGAAGCCTGTTTACAAGCGCGATAATATTGCGATGAGTTGCCGCTGCATCTTTGAAGGGAAGAATTGCAAAGTAAGCAACACTGAACAATTCAGCATTGCTTTCAATACAAAAGCTAATAGCAGTTTTCCGAACGCCGACTTCAATGCTGGGAGCTTTAGCGATCGCTGGGTAGATATGAGCGATTTGATGATAGGTCGAGGCTAAAGCCAAATTGGCGTTGAGATCTAAAGGGGCATCGACGGTAATCCTCACAGTCGGCAGGCTTCCATTGAAAAACTGGTTTGAACCTTCGTCGGAGAGGTAGAAAATCTCGCTCTTGTCGCCCTCTGGACTCAAGTCAACCCACTCGCAGGTCATCCCTTGCGTTTTCAGGCCAAATCGAGAAACAGCATAGAGCTTTGCTCCGGTGAGTGTAGCACCCGTCAAGTCGGCTCCAATCCAATCGGCTTTTATCAAGCAAGCCTGTGTAAGATCAGCGTGAACCAGACTGGCATTGAGCAAATTGGCATTGCTCAAGTCAGCCCCAATTAGGTTAGCTCCACTTAATTTCGCCTCGCTCAGGTTGGCCCAGCGTAGATTTGTCCCAGTTAGGTCTGCCCAGCGTAGATTTGCCCCACTTAGGTCTACTCCACTGAGATTGGCACGACTAAGATTTACTTGTTTGAGTTCAGTCCCTTTAAGATTGCTACCGCTGAGGTCGCTTCGGCTCAAGTCAGCTCCGGTCAAATTTGCCCCCTCTAAGTTTGCCGCTGTCAGGAAAGCACCCCGGAGGTTAGCTTCAGTTAAGGTGGCCTGCATCAACTTGGCTTGTCTGAGGGCTGCCTCTCGCAAATCAGCACCCTTGAAGTTCGTTTCTACCAGACAAGCTCCACTTAGCTCGGCACGAATCAGCTCGGCGCGAATTAGTGCAGCCTTAGTCAGTTCTGCTCCCCTCAAGTCAGCTCGAATCAAATTAGCGACATTTAGGTTCGCCTGTGTTAAGTTTGCTTTGGAGAGATTAGCACCACTGAGTCTGGCGACATTGAGTTTTGCTCGGCTTAGATTTGCGCCACTTAAATTAGCACCGCTCAGGTTAGCCACACTCAAGTTTGCGTCACTTAAGTTAGAGCCGCTGAGATTAGCGCCACTCAGGTTCACTTCCGCGAGGTTAGCACCACAAAAGTCTCTAACACCTGCTGCATATTTTTTGAGAATTTCCGTGTCATTCATTAAAGCTACTTTGAACTGACTCCAAGTGAATAAGTTTTAGACCGCTCCTTAAATTCCCGATAAATCCAGGACAAGGAGCGCGGCTTCAAACCACTGTTCATTGCCAGTCGTCACAGCAGTTCTTCTGAACTACTGAACTCCTGACTCCTGAACTACTTCTTGTGAAAGTTGAGTCTCCTCAGTTTCAGCGTTGCATAAAAAGTAATTTAATGGTTGCATAGGCTTAAGTGTCATGGCACTGGACAATGAACATTGGGATCGTAGGACTGGGACTGATTGGCGGGTCACTAGGGTTGAGCTTGAGAACGTCCGGTCACCAAGTCTTAGGAGTCTCTCGCCATCTCCAAACCTGCCAGCTGGCAATAGAACGCGGCGTCGTCGATGATGCGAGTGTTAATTTGACTCTCTTGGCAGCAGCAGATGTCGTCTTCATTTGCACGCCAATCGCTGCGATCGCACCAACCGTGCAGCAGTTAATTCCCCATCTCTCCCCAGATACTGTAATCACTGATGTGGGTTCAGTTAAAAAGGTGGTGGTGGAAGATGTATCCCCCCTATGGCATAACTTTGTGGGCGGACATCCAATGGCTGGCACGGCAAACAGTGGCATTGAAGCCGCTGTCTTAGGGCTATTTGCTGATAATCCTTATGTCTTGACCCCTATTGAGACAACACCACCTGCCGCTGTAAAAATTGTGGAGGAGATTGTGCGATCTCTTACTTCACGAGTCTATTTCTGCCGCCCTGAAGACCACGACCGAGCGGTGGCATGGATTTCTCATCTGCCAGTGATGGTCAGTGCCAGTTTGATTGATGCCTGTATGAGTGAGACTGACCCAGCCGTTTTAGAATTACAATTACACTTAGCGAGTTCTGGCTTTCGTGATACCAGTCGCGTCGGAGGCGGCAATCCAGAGCTAGGAGTCATGATGGCACATTATAATAAAGGGTCGCTGTTGCGATCGCTTGTCTCCTATCGCCACAGCCTAGACCAACTCATTGAGCTTCTTGAGCAGGAAGACTGGCAAACTTTAGAAAGAAAACTCCAGCAAACTCAGTTACAGCGATCGCAATTTATCTCGGCAGTCAACCCCTAAAGTCAGTACTCGCCTCTGAAAACCCAAGTTTAGGGGACTTTCACGCAAGTGCAACACGGCTGTCACAAGGATGTCACAAAGAATGTCTAACTTAATAGATGTCAGCTGTAGGTAATCAAGATTCTGTCTTCCAATGATATCAGCTGACACTAGTTCGATCCCAGTCTGATGGCAACTTCAGCCCTGGTAACCCTTGTGCTAAGTTCTTGCCCAATGTCAGCTAGGGCAGCGTTATCCAGATAAACCGCTCTTCCCAATAGAACAGAATCTCATGGTACTAGACACCCAAACCCCCAAACCTCATAACCCGGCTTCTTCTACCCTAAAGAAGGCAGCAACTTATTTATCACTGATGTTGCTGGGAGCTGGTGTCACCTTTTCCGGCAACTATTTCTTGTCCCGCACCCCCCAAAACTCAGCTACGGCTCCTTCTGACACTTCTTCTAGAGCCTTGGCGGTAACGATTCCAACGACCAATCCGTTGGTGACTCAAGATTCCAACTTTATCAGCCAAGTCGTTGAAAAAGTTGGACCAGCAGTGGTGCGGATTGATTCGTCCCGAACGGTCAATAGTAAACTCCCAGATGCCTTAAAAAACCCTTTTTTCCGCCAGTTCTTTGGGTCAGAATTCCCCACTGAACCACAAGAGCGTGTTGAACGGGGTACAGGTAGTGGTTTCATTATCAACGGCGACGGTCAGATTCTTACCAATGCCCACGTTGTTCAGGGAGCCGATACAGTCAATGTGACCCTCAAGGATGGTCGCAACTTTGTGGGTAAAGTGATGGGAGCCGATCCAGTGACAGATGTCGCTGTTGTCAAAATTCAGGCGAACAACCTTCCCAGTGTTTCTATCGGCAATTCTGAGCAACTCAAACCAGGAGAATGGGCGATCGCGATCGGGAACCCTCTGGGTCTGGATAATACCGTAACGACCGGCATCATCAGTGCTACAGGTCGTTCTAGCTCTCAAGTCGGCGTCCCAGATAAGCGGGTTCAATTTATCCAAACTGATGCCGCCATCAATCCTGGTAATTCTGGTGGACCCCTGCTCAATGCTTCCGGTCAAGTGATTGGGATGAATACCGCAATTATCCAAGGCGCTCAAGGCTTAGGCTTTGCAATTCCCATTAATACTGCTCAACAGATTGCCAATCAATTGGTGACGCAGGGCAAGGTGGAACATCCTTTCCTTGGCATCCAGATGGTCACCTTGACGCCAGAGTTGAAACAAAACATTAACAGCAATCCTAATGCCGGTCTCAGCGTAGATGAAGATCAAGGCGTACTAATTGCCAAAGTGATGCCAAATTCTCCCGC
>DATNQP010000713.1:0-3960 GCA_036703965.1 Leptolyngbyaceae cyanobacterium | reverse complement strand
GCATTAGTAAGACACTATTAGAATTAAGTCGGGGAGCGCTAGCCGAGGAAGTGATAAGCGAAACGGCATGCTCTCCTAGCGCACTCTCTATTCAGCGGGCAGAATTGCGGAAGTTTGACGATATGATGCGTTACTACCGTGAACCTGACTGGCCTGTTTTAGAGTTTTAAGGTTTCCAGCGGTCAGTAGTCTAGGCTTGATCAACAATAGATGAGATTTACCTTTCAACGTTTCAACTCTTCAATTACAAATCATTCCTAGACTCTGGCATGCTGGAATTCACGCCCGGTATCAATATTATTGTTGGGCAGAATAATTCTGGGAAAACGGCACTGCTTGAAGCACTGACCCTGAATTTTGATAACGTGCCGCACCTGAGCATAATAACATTACCCACTCCGTCCTCACCAGTAAAGGGTAAATCACAGGTTCAGTTTTCATTGACATTCAAAAAGGATGAAATTAGGTCTATTATAGATTTCATTCAAGACCAACCAAAAGGTCATTATGTCGGAATTAGGCGACCAGATGACTTGAATCTGAACGTAGAAACTTTGGTTGCTCAATTCCAGAAATGGCTAGACACCTCAGGTTCAGGAAAACTACTTTTGTCCTTCTCTAGCCCAGACGACATTAATGAAGAGAATGTCCAGATAATCGATCTAAACTTTCATTTTTATTGGGTGCAAGATGAAGGTGAAGGTCACAACTATGTTTTCTTTTTGCTTAATCGGGGAATGAATGAGCGCTTCGAGTTGCAGGGGCATGGAGGGCATATGGGACCAAAAGGTCAGTCTATACCTCTCCTACTTTTAAAGCAATTCAGAAGTTGTATCTACCGATTCTACGCCGAGCGCTTAAATCTTGGAACCTGCTCTTTTGGATATACTAAGGAGTTAAAGCAGAATGCATCTAATCTTGCTGAAGTTCTGAATGCCTTACAGGGAGTAAATCCCGCACGATTTGAGCGATTCAATAAACTTGTTTCGGTAATTTTTCCACAAATCAAGAGGATTGCTATTCATCCCAGGCACAATTCCCTTGAAATTATGGTATGGACTGTAGAAACTGAGACTGAAAGGGAGGATTTATCATTTCCGCTATCATCATGTGGAACTGGAATTGGTCAGGTATTGGCGATTCTATATGTTGTACTGACATCGCAAGAGGCGCGAACTATCATCATTGATGAACCTCAGTCATTTCTGCATCCGGGTGCAGCGAAGAAACTTGTAGAGATTCTAAAGGAATTCCCGCAGCACCAATATTTCATCGCCACTCATTCACCCATGATTATTGCTGCGGCTAATCCTTCTACCATTGTGAAGCTCCGATATGAGGATGGCGAAACAAAAGCATCGGTGATGAACTCGGAAGATGTCAAGGAACAGCGCTCCCTTTTAGCTGAACTTGGAGTCAGCTTGTCGGACGTTTTCGGTGCAGACAATATTCTCTGGGTGGAAGGACCAACTGAGGAGCGATGCTTCCCACTGATACTAGAGAAAGTGGCAAAAAAGCCCTTAAGAGGAACCCAAATACTCGCCATTAAGAATACTGGTGATTTAGAGGGAAAACGCGCTCACGTCATATTTGATATCTACGACAAGCTCAGCGGTGGTAAAAGCTTGTTTCCCCCCGCTATTGGATTTGTGCTTGACAGCGAGGGGAGATCGGAACGAGAGGTCGAGGATTTGAAGAGAAGAACTCACAATCCGGTTGAATTTCTACCCAGACGTATGTATGAAAATTATCTACTTCATCCAGAGGCAATAGCAATCGTAATCAATAAGGAGGATGAATCGCGGGAAGAACCTATCACCAGCACAGAGGTTCAGGAATGGCTCGATAAAACAAAGCAGGAAGGGCATTATCTCCCCAAGGGAGTTCAAAAAGAGGGACTTTCAGATTCTGAATGGTTGTGCAAGGTTGATGGTGCTAACCTTCTCAAGAGCTTATTTACAGAATTCTCTGAAGCAAGAGTAGAGTTTTCCAAAACAAAACACTCTTTCGAGCTTACGGAATGGTTGGTTGAAAAAGAACCCGATCGCCTTTCTGAACTAGCCGATTTTTTGCAGAATGTGCTTGATAGGGGAGAGGAAAAGCTGAGAGGCTGTTTATAAACAAATGTTAAATTAATGGCAGCGTCGTCGCAATTCGATCCCCCCTAACCCCCCTTAACAAGGGGGGAACCTCAACTGAATGCAAGTCCCCCTTTCTAAGGGGGATTTAGGGGGATCAACATTTATTTAGAAATAGTCTCTGAAATCCGTATCTGCAACACCCTAACTAAGGCTATCTATGAACTTGCCCATCCATCCGATTATGGAGCAGAGTTTTGCCGTCATTGACAAAGAGATGGGCGAACATAACTTTACCCCAGCTGAATATGCGATCGCACGGCGGATAATTCACAGTACCGCTGACTTTGAGTTTGCCCAGCTGATTCGATTTAGTCAGGATGCGATCGCGTCTGGTATTACAGCACTCCAGAATCAGACACCGATTATTACAGATGTCGGCATGGTAAAACAGGGGATAGCGGGAATGGTGGCAAAAACCTTTGATAATCCTCTCATCACCGCAGTAGAACAAGCACCCGAAGCACTGCCAGGAAAGACACGCACAGAAACAGGCTTAATGCAATGCTTTGAGAAATATCCTGGTGCGATTTTTGTCATTGGTAACGCCCCCACTGCCCTGTTGGCTTTGTGTGCTCAACTGCCAGCTTCACCTATTCAACCCGCTCTAGTCATTGGCGCACCCGTTGGCTTCATTTCGGTTATAGAATCCAAAGATGCCTTAGCACAAATACTAGTACCTCAAATTTGGGTCGAAGGACGCAAAGGCGGTTCACCCGTCGCTGCTGCTATCCTTAATGCTTTAATTGTCTTGGCATGGGAGAAAAAGCATTGTTAGTTGTTAGTGAGAAAGCCAACAACTAATGACTAATAACTAATGACACCAATACATATTGTTGGAATTGGCTTGGATGGCGCAGCAGGCCTGACGGATACAGTGCGGCAGCTAGTGGAGCGAGCAACTTTATTAGTCGGGAGCGATCGCCATTTGGGATACTTCCCAAACCACCCCGCCTCACGCCTGGTACTGGGAGATTTTACCCAAGCAATTCGAGAAATTCGTACCCAACTGGCGACGGGTGACACTAACATTTTCATTGTCGTATTAGTCAGCGGTGACCCGCTCTTTTTTGGCTTGGGACGCTTGTTGCTAGAGGAACTGCCACGGGAGCAAATCACCTTTCATCCCCATCTGAGTGCAGTTCAGCTGGCTTTCGGTCGGATTAAAGTCCCTTGGCAGGATGCCCATATTATCAGTGCCCACGGGCGCTCCTTAGAGCAGCTGACTGAAGCACTACAGCAGGGTGTTGAGAAGATTGCCGTACTGACAGATGGGACAAATACACCAAGTGCGATCGCTCGCCTCTTGGTGGGTTTAGATTTATCCAGTCGCTATGAGTTCTGGATCTGTGAAAACTTGGGAGGCACCGATGAGCGGGTGCAGTGTCTCGCGGTTGATACTTTAATGTACAAAACCTTTGCCCCCCTAAATATCGTCGTATTACTTCGTCAGTCTGACTCCTCTGACCACCCCTTAGATGTTGACTCCCTACCCCTGCTGGGATTAGCTGATGGGACATTTACGAGCTTTAGCGATCGCCCTGGTTTGATGACCAAGCGCGAAGTGCGGATTCTCATCCTGGGAGAACTCGCGCTGCAACCTAAGCAAATCATCTGGGACATTGGCGCGGGAACGGGTTCGGTTTCAATTGAAATTGCCCGCTTATCTGAGACATCTCAGGTGTATGCGATTGAAAAGACCGCGATCGGTAGTAGCCTAATTGAACAGAACTGCCGACGCCTTCAAGTCAAAAACGTTATCTCCATCCACGGCAGTGCCCCCGACATTTTGCAGCAACTCCCAGCACCCAACCGCATTTTT
>DATNQP010000712.1:0-6648 GCA_036703965.1 Leptolyngbyaceae cyanobacterium | reverse complement strand
CCCAACTTCGGCACCTTGAGGAGTTCCCGGCGATTTTTAAAGGCACCCTTTTCGTTGCGATAGGTGAGGATGTTTTTGGCAACGGTTGCACTCATGCCAGAGACAAAGGTCAAGAGTTCCTTTGATGCCGTATTTAGATCCACACCCACATAGTTCACACAGCTTTCTACCGTCTCATCCAAATTCTTCTTGAGCAACTTCTGATCGACATCGTGTTGGTACTGTCCCACACCAATCGACTTTGGATCAATCTTCACCAACTCCGCCAAGGGGTCTTGCAAGCGGCGTCCGATACTGATAGCACCCCGCACTGTCAGGTCTAAATCAGGAAACTCTTCGCGTGCCACATCACTGGCTGAATAAATCGATGCCCCGGACTCGTTTACAATCACCTTAATCGGCTTGCGATCCAGCGTTGCTAGAACCTCACTCACAAACTCATCTGTCTCACGGGACGCTGTACCATTGCCGATCGCAATTAGCTGGATGTTGTACTTTTCAATTAGGTTTCTGATAATTTGGGCAGCCTGATGGCGTTGTCCAGAACCCGTGTGGGGAAACACAGCTTGGTATTCCAGGAATTTTGCTGTCTCCGAGAGAACGGCAACCTTACAACCCGTCCGAAATCCTGGGTCAATTGCCAATGTTGGCTTCATCCCTGCCGGAGGAGATAGTAGCAGTTCTCGGAGATTGGTTTCAAACGTCTTAATCGACTCGATATCAGCATCCATTTTCTTAGCAGAACGGACTTCACTAATGAGCGAGGTTTTCATCAGACGGTTGAATGCATCCTTAAGCATCCCTCGATAAAAGTTCCGAACGGCTGGAACTTTAGTATGTATTTCCTCCGACTCCAGGTAGGACAGCACAACCTCTTCATCGAAGGAGAGTTCTAAGTTCAACACCTCCTCCGTCTCACCTCGGAGGAGTGCCAGCATGTTGTGGGGTGCAATATCTTTAACCTTGACCTGAAAGTTCCGGTACATCTCAAATTTAGTGGACCCTTCAGGATGGTCATCTTTAATTCGGGAGACGAATAGCCCTTCCTTGATCAGGTACTCTCGCAGGTAGGCACGCAATTCGGCTTTCTCTGATACTTCTTCTGCGAGAATGTCGGAGGCTCCTTTGAGTGCGTCCTCTACAGTCTTGACTTGCTTCTCCTCAGAAATGTATTGACGCGCCTCTTCTTCCAGCGAGGTGGGAGCCGCATTCCTAGTGTTGAGCGACTTGATAAACTCACTGAGTGCCTCTAGACCTTTTTCCCTAGCAATGGTT
Organism: Leptolyngbyaceae cyanobacterium; assembly: GCA_036703965.1. Classification (GTDB taxonomy): domain Bacteria; phylum Cyanobacteriota; class Cyanobacteriia; order Cyanobacteriales; family Coleofasciculaceae; genus DATNQP01. Next base: position 5,373 of record DATNQP010000712.1, on the reverse strand, counting down.
GCGCGTGTTCGTCGCTTCGGTCTATAGGGAAGGTAAAGGTCTTCAAGTTCGTTTTTCTGTAAGCAGGATTCAATCTTAGCCTTCAGCTCATCGGTCAGTTTACCTTGAGACGCGATCGCATCCAGAATCACTGACTTGCGCTCTTCTAACTCCGTCAGATAGGTAAATCTTTCCGAGAGGTCGCGCAGCTGGATTTCATCCATTTCGCCAGTGCGCTCTTTGCGATAACGAGCAATGAAGGGAATTGTTGCCCCCTCGGCGAAAAGTTCGAGCGCGTTTTCAACCTGAGAGGGTCTGAGCGAAAGCTCTTTGGCTAGTAGTTGTGCAATGTTCAGCATCGAGGGTGTCTTCAGTCGGGCTTTTCCAGCATAAGCTGAGATTCCTACTGGATAGGATAGTATCGAAAGCAAAGGCACGCCGTTGGTCTTTTACCCACAACCATAACCCCACTTTAAATAAATCATTACCACAGCCAGAGCAACGGTTTGTCCGACATGCTTTAACTTAGCAACAATTCAAAGCGATTCAAATAGCAATGGAGGATGTTCCTGGTGTACCAGTTTTATATCTGGATTGAACTCTATAAATTATGACCATTGGAGAACCTCCTGAGGTTATCCGCACCCTTCTGGCAGTTGTAGGGTGGACATTGCCGAGAAGCCTTTCTGCACAAGAAGTTCAATCCTGATACTTAGCAATACCCACCCACGTTTAATTATGCCCTAATTTAACTTCAGTATCTTCTCATGAATAGCAATTTACTATCCGCGTCTGAAGCAGACATTTTATTAGTTGATGATAACCTGCAAAGCCTGCGTCTTTTGCGCACGATGTTAAGGGAGCAGGGGTATAGAGTCAGAGCCACAGTTAGTGGGGTGTTGGCCTTAAAAGCAATCGAGATGATGCCACCGGATTTGGTTCTGCTCGATATTAATATGCCTGAAATGAACGGCTATGAAGTTTGTCATAAATTGAAGTCTCAAGAGCATACGGCAGAAATTCCTGTAATTTTCCTGAGCGCTTTAGATGAAGTTTTGGACAAGGTAAAAGCGTTTGAGGTTGGTGGAGTAGATTATATAACTAAGCCGTATAAAAATCAAGAAGTTTTAATCCGAGTTAAAAATCAAATTACTCTTTCCTGGCAACAAAAAAAAATTATTGAACAGCAAAAGCAGCTGGCTGAGCAAAATGTACAACTACAACTTTTACTGGCAACAACAAAAGCAATTAATGAAGCATCTGACTTTCAATCAGCTCTAGAAGCAACCCTCTGTCAAGTCTGCGAAAAAATCGGTTGGGATTTTGGAGAATTCTGGGTTCCGAACGCTGATGCAACTATTCTTGAATATGGCAAAGGTTGGTATGCCAGTGACAAACGTTTTGCAGAATTCAGACACAAAAGTGAAACGTTTACATTGGCTCCCAACATCGGGATACCGGGGCGAGTTTGGTCATCCAAGCAGCCTCAATGGCTTGTAGATGTTTCAGCTGAGTCACACCATGCTCTTCTGCGAAGCCAGCTTGCTCTTGAGGTAGGATTAAAAGCCAGTTTGGGAGTTCCGATTCTCTTCAATGACGAAGTGCTAGCCATTTTAGTTTTCTTTAAAAGAGAAGCTAAAGAACCGGAACCGCGATTGATGGAGTTAGTTAATGCCCTTGCCACGCAGTTAAGTTCACTGATTCAGCGCAAACGAGCCGAACAAGCGACAGCTAGACTAACCACAATTTTAGAAGCGACACCTGATATCGTTAGTATCACCAATGTTGCTGGACAAAAACTCTACCTTAACCGTGCGGCTCGGCAAATCTATGGCATTGACGGTGATAAAGACATTACTAATCTCCGGCTCTCGGATTTTCACCCCCCAGATGTCGCTGACTTTATCCTCAATCAAGCCATGCCAACTGCGATCGCTAACGGTGTCTGGAGTGGCAAAACAGTTTGGCGACGAGGGGATGGTGAAGTTTTCCCGGTCTCCCAGGTGATTATTGCTCACAAATCTGACAAGGGAGAGGTTGAGTATATCTCTACCATTGCCCGTGACATTAGCGATGTCTACGACGAGCTTCGCTTACGCAAGCAGGCAGAGCTAGCTTTACGCGAGAAAGCCCAGCAACTTGAGCAAGCATTGACTCAACTCCAACACACCCAAACTCAGCTGGTACAGAACGAAAAAATGGTCAGCTTGGGTCAGCTAGTGGCAGGAGTCGCCCACGAAATCAACAACCCTACGAACTTCATCTACGGCAATATCAACCTGGCGAGAGAGCATGTCCAAGACCTGCTGCACCTGCTTGAGCTTTATCAGCAGTACTACCCTCAGCCAGTCAAAGAGATTACTGAACAACTGGATCACATCGACCCAGACTTCATCGCCGAAGATTTCCCGAAACTCCTAGCATCGATGCAAGAAGGTGCCAATCGCATTACTGAGATTGTGCAGTCTTTAAGGAACTTCTCTCGCCTCGATGAAGCGGAGCGCAAGCAGGTGGATATTCATGAAGGTATCGATAGCTCCCTGCTCATCTTGCAGCACCGACTAAAAACACAGTCTAAGCATTCTGAGATTCAAGTGAACAAAGAGTATGGTCAACTGCCGTTAGTAGAGTGTTATCCGAGTCAGCTCAATCAGGTATTTATGAATATCTTGAATAACGCGATTGATGCTTTGGAAGAAAGGATGCAGCCGCTCGCTAACGCATGTATTAATGAGGAAATCAATCCTCTTCATCCTTCATCTTTTATCTTTCATCCTTCAATCTGGATTCGCACTTCTGTACTCACAGACTCCTCCCCAAAGAGCGAAAGCAATGCTTCAGATGCACTAGATTCACGGGTGGTAATCTGCATTGCTAACAACGGCTCTGGTCTAGCGGCAGATGCTCAGTTGAGGATATTTGACCCGTTTTTTACGACCAAACCGCCAGGGAAAGGAACAGGTTTGGGATTGTCGATTAGCTACCGAATTGTGGTAGAGAGACACGGGGGTCAGATAAGGTGTCATTCAGTCCTTGGTCAAGGGGCTGAATTTATAATTGAGCTGCCGATTGCTCAAGAAACAACCTCCGTTAATTGCCTTCCTAATTCGATGCCCATGAAGCTGAAATCTAACGGATAATTCTACTGTAGTTGCAGTGCCTAAGTCCTAAAACTGGTAGAGTTTTACAGTAATTACAGCAACTAGAAAGACTTTGTGAAAACCGACACCCTTTTCTATCAACTGTTTCAGAGTTTTCCCAAGATCTTTTTTGAGCTAATTGGACAGCCTGCCACCGACCCCAGTAGCTATCAGTTCAGCTCTCCCGAAGTCAAACAACGAGCCTTCCGCTTTGATGGCTTATTTCTCCCTGTTGCTGAATCCCCTAAACTACCGATTTATTTTGTCGAGGTACAGTTCCAAAAGAAGGCAAAATTCTACTCTCGCCTGTTTGCCGAAATCTTTCTTTACTTTTACCAATATGATCACAATACTGAGTGGTACGCCATAGTCATCTACCGCCGCCGCAGTATCGAAACACCAGCTCCCCAGCAGTATACAGAGTTAATGGAGCATCGGGTGCGACGAATTTACCTCGATGAAATTGGGGAGGCAGCTGAGCAATCTATCGGTGTAGGTATTGTGCAGTTAGTCGTCGAGTCCAAAAAGAAAACACCTGAAGTTGCTCGAAGTTTAATTAACAAAGCACAGCAGGAATTGGTAGATATCGTCAGCCAGCAACAAATCATAGAATTGATAAAGACAGTCGTCTTGTACAAATTTCCCAACCTGAGTCGCGAGGAATTAGAAGCCATGCTGGGATTAAGCGAACTAAGAGAAACTAGGGTTTATCAAGAAGCCCTTGAGGAAGGTCGCCAGGAAGGTCGCCAGGAAGGCAAGCTAGAGGCGAAGTTAGAAGTAGTGCCCTTACTCCTAGAACTTGGATTGAGTGTTGAGCAAATAGCTCAGAGGTTAAGTCTAGAAGTTGAAATCATTAACTCTGTCATCCAGCCACCACCTGAAGCAATCTAATTACACCGCGCAAGCAGTTAATCGGTAAGGGTGTCACAAATACTTCTTCAACAACAACTCCAACTTTTCCTTTGTAGCTGCCGGAACCTTATCGAGTTGTGTCAAAATCGCGAACTTCAACGCTGAGTGAGCCTCCGATACTGGCGGATTGTCACTTAAACGTCGCACTGTTTCTTGAATCACTTTCTGAGCATTAGTGGCATTGCCTTGCAGATTCGCAATCACCATCTCCACTGTGACAGTGTCATGATCTGGATGCCAGCAGTCGTAATCTGTTACAAGGGCTAGCGTGGCATAGGCAATTTCTGCTTCTCGTGCCAGCTTCGCCTCCGGCAAATTTGTCATACCGATTACTGTTGCACCCCAACTGCGGTAAAGATGAGATTCTGCTTTAGTAGAAAATGCTGGTCCCTCCATGCAGACATAGGTGCCACCGCGATGCAACGTGACATTGGGTAACTCAAGACTAGCAACCGCATCCGCCAGAACTCCAGCCAGTTGGTTGCACACTGGGTCAGCAAAGGCAATGTGAACGACGATTCCTTCCCCAAAGAAAGTAGAAACCCGATTCTTCGTCCGGTCAATGAACTGGTCTGGCACTACCATATCCAAGGGTTTAGCTTCTTCCTTGAGAGAACCAACGGCTGAAGCGGAGATAAGATACTCCACACCCAATTGTTTCATGGCATGGATATTCGCTCGGAATGGTAACTCAGAGGGCATTAGATGATGATTGCGACCATGACGCGCCAGGAAAGCCACTGGTGTTCCGTCTAGCATTCCCACAATTAAGGCATCAGAAGGTGGACCAAACGGCGTATCCAGTTGTACTTCCTCCACATCTTTGAGGGCTTCCATTTTGTAAAGCCCACTACCACCAATAATCCCAATCTTTGCCTGAGCCATCATGCTTACCTTCTTCTGCGCTGCAATGCCAAGCTATTTTATCGAGAAACACAGGACAATCATCAAAAAATCAGCTGGCTCATCGAATGATTTCTCAAAGCCAGCTGTTTTATCGCTGCGGTAGAAAATTTTGTGAATTTAGCTTGGGCGATACGCCTAGATGCGTACTACAGAGTGCCTATAGCTATTGGAAGTCAAGTCTTAACTTTAAGTCGATGCTGTTAAACCTAAACCCTTGAAGTTAAATAAGTCCTGGACCCCTTCCACGTTGGTCGTCTTCAAGAGTCAGGTCTCCGTCTTTGTCTTGGTTGCTCTCTTCTATTTCTTTGATGCGTTCAGCCGCCAAGTTTTCTTCTTTTTCCCTTAAGTCACCCGGTTCATTAATATACATTTCCGGTTCTACAGCATAGTTATTGACAAGACCCTCTTTATCTACGGTGTAGCCACCTGTACTGTC
>DATNQP010000711.1:0-3979 GCA_036703965.1 Leptolyngbyaceae cyanobacterium | reverse complement strand
AATAGACAGAACTCTTATGCCCTCGAAACGGTTGACCAATCGGGTTGCCCTGGATGTCCCACAACAGCACTGTGTTGTCACCACTACCACTGACAATTAACTTGCCATCCGGGCTAAAGGCGACTGAATAGACAGAACTCTTATGCACAAAGAAAGGTTGACCCACTCGGTTGCCAACGAGATTCCACAACAGCACTGTCTTGTCACCACTACCACTGACAATTAACTTGCCATCTGAGCTAAAGGCGACTGAATAGACAGAACTCTCATGCCCAAAGAAAGGTTGACCCACTCGGTTGCCTTGAATATCCCACAACCGCACTGTCTTGTCATGACTACCACTGACAATTAACTTGCCATCTGGGCTAAAGGCGACTGCATTGACACAATGCTCATGCCCTCGCAAGGTGATTGGCACTCTAGCCCTTGCCATTGCTTGATTGAGACTCTCCTGAACGGGCGTGAGAATCTTCCCTTCACTCAACTGCTCTAGATTCAACCCCATTGTTTGAATTGCCAGCACCAACCCATCTAACGGTTGAAAAGGCAGTAAATTCAATACCCTGGCGGATTGCTCTCGCAACTTAGATTCAGTCAGTGCTTTATTTAATGCTCTAATCTGTTCATCTTTTTCCTTGTCTAACCGCACTTGAGCAGCTTGACTCTCCTGGATAAATTCCTGAGCAAGCTGATGCAAATGACCAAGATGGAGATACTTCTCTAGATACTCCTGGGCTTCCCTCAATCTTGACCCCTGCAACAAGTACGCGACTTCATCCGGCTTGCCTCTGCCTCGACTATTCCACTCTTTTGCCGCCGCTTCTACTTTGCGCTCAATCCGGATTGCCTCTCGGTTTTCCTCTATCCACTGACGCAACTGCGCCCAATGCCGAATCAATGCCTCATGCGCCACATCCACCACAACTTCAGTCTGCTCTGACTCTGCCCCTCGTATTTCATCCGTGACTAATAACCGAGCATCGGTTAACTTGCCAATTACCTGATTTACCAGAGATTCTGAATGCTGCTCGTTGATTAAGTCGCGTTTCCATACCCGCCTGCGGGTGTCCTGTGTTCCCTCCCCTAACTGAGTTAACGCCAGAAAAATGCATTGAGCAACGGGCTTCTCTTCGGCTGAAAGCGTTTCATAAACCTGATTTGCTTGTTTTTCCAGTGCGCCTTTCACTCCACCCAACTGCTCGTAGTTGGTTAGCTTCAGTTGAGGAGTCAGCGATGCCTGTTGCTGCTGCCATTGTTCGCGCCACTGTTCCCACAGTTCCGTCAGCGCAAACTCTAGCAGGGGCAAACTCCCCGGAGAACCTTGCACGTCAGCAATCATCCGCTGCACCAGTTCCGGTTCTACCTTTAACCCCACCAACTCAGCAGGTTTAGTAATCGCTTCCCTCAACTCTGGCGCATTTAAGGGCGTCACAGATACACAGTTGGCTTTGATTTGTTCAGTCAATCCGGCATACTGCTGCTCTAAGCACTTCCCATAAAAATCCGCCCGCATTGTAATCACAACTCGGAGTTTCCCCTCGGGTTGCTCCAATGCCCCTAACAAGCATTCAAAAAACTTTTGCCGTTCCTTCTCATGTTCCTCACTCCCCTGACATAGGGTAAACACCTCTTCAAACTGATCCACCACCAGTACCACACAACTCGCGTCGTAATCTGCCAGTAACTCCGCGAGTGCCACAGCTCCTTCATCTTGCAACAAACTCACATACTTTTTCCGCGATCGCTCTGCCCGTTTACTCGGCACATCTGGTTCAATAAAGGCATCGGCTAAACTGTGTAGGGGATGCTCTCCCGGTTTAATAATCGGCAAAATCTCCCATTGTTCCGTCCCCGAACGCCGCTTCCCTTGCTGGAGTTCGTAGAGTAATCCCGCTCTCACTACCGAAGACTTACCACTCCCAGAAGGCCCCAAAACGGCAAGAAAATTCTGCTGACAAATCTTTTCCAGTAATTCATCCGTTAGCGCCGTCCGCCCATAAAAATACTTAGCATCCTCTGGGGTAAAATCAAACGCTTGCAACCCCTTATAAGGTTCAGCCTCTACTAAAACCACCGTTTCCGCTACTTCTTCTGTTACTTGAGGCGCAAAAATCAGCTCAATATGCTCTCCCACATTGCTATATAAAGGACGCTGAGGGATAGTAATCTGCTGTTGTTCCAAGTATTGGATAATGGAATCAATCAGCGTGTAATTGGTAATCTTTCGACCCTGACACCGAATAGGGTCAAGCCCATACAACAAGCCTTTTGTCATCACACCATGCTCTCCGCTGATATCCTCCTTCGCCACCTCAAACTCCCGCGAACCAGCAATAAAACAGCGACTGTACCCCTTCTTTTCTCCAGGGTTAGCCTCATCCATATTGATTAACCCGCCAGCGTAGCAGCAATCGAGCCAGATAATCTGCTTCCGCACAGGACTTTCTTGAAGTAGTTGCCGCAGGAGTTGCAGCGACACACCCCAGTTGTTGAGATCGGGATTAACATCACTGGTGACGAGATAATTTCCGCCTCGAATGCCTCGATCCTTGCGTAGCCCATGCCCGGAAAAGTAAAGTAGAGCCGTATCTGGGAAATATCCTCCCTCTGGCTTAAAAAGCTGAACTAACGCCTCTTCCAGTTGAGTTAAAGTGACTTTAGTTTTCTGACCCACACGAATCGAGTTGTTGGCTTTATCCTTAACTTCTGGCAGTCGCTTCACCCGGAAACCACCATATCGCTCTAAAATTTGTGCGATCGCTTCTGCATTCTCCCCAGGTGTCTTTAAATTCCAGGCTTCAAACTGGTATGTATTAATACCAACAACCAGTGCATCTCGACTCATTAGTTATGCAACCGAGGCTAAGGGATTCACTCGCTAGCCTAAGCTAAATTAAATAGACCAGCAACTTAATCCTTTAGATAGATGACTAAACTTACTCCCATCATCCTTGAGGACAACACTGTCATTTATATCGAAACCACAGAAAACGTCGAAGCTTCCCCAATCAAACCCGAAGAACCCGCAGAGGAAGAAGAAGAAACAACAACCGATTACAATCTCAATCCTGCTCAATTGCAACAGCAAATCGCTCAAAATTTTCCAGAGATTCAAAAGACAATTCGAGCCTATACACTATACACATTAAATGCGTTTAAGAAAATTGCGATCGCTAACGTAGACAAAGTTACCTTAGAATTCGGTATCGAAGTCGGTGGCGAAGCAGGCGTTCCTTATGTAACAAAAGGCACAGCTAAAAGTAACCTTAAAATTACAGTAGAATGTTCCTTTCCTGAACAAACTGACAGTAAACCTTCTCAAGCTAGCAATTCCTAGGCAAGTTGCCATCAGCGCCAGTAGTTTTCCCGAATACAGGAAAGTAATGAATCAGATTGATTTAGCCTTTGCACCAGCACTAGAACAGGCACAGCTAATCCGCCGACGCGAAGTGTCACCGTTGGAGTTGGTGGAACTTTACCTGGAGCGTATTCAACGGTTAGATTCCCAGTTGGGTAGCTATTTCACAGTGGCAACTGAGATGGCGATCGCCGATGCGAAAGCCAAGACTGAGCAGTTGGCAAAAATCAACGACGCCTCAGAGCTACCACCATTTTTCGGCGTACCAATTTCTATCAAAGACCTCAACGCCGTTGAAGGTATTCCCTGTACCTACGGGACACCAGTACTGATGGATAAAATCGCCCCCTACAGCGATGGAGTGGTGATGCGAATTAAGTCCGCTGGGTTCACGATTCTCGGCAAAACCGCTACATCAGAACTGGCTTCCTTGCCCTACACAGAGCCACCGGGGTTTCCTCCTGCTCGGAATCCCTGGAATCTGGACTATACACCAGGAGGGTCGAGTGGCGGTGCGGCGGCGGCTGTGGCAGCTGGCTTGTCTCCCATTGCCCAAGGCTCTGATGGCGGTGGTTCGCTTCGGGGTCCGGCTTTCTGCTGTGGATTAGTGGCTATTAAACC
>DATNQP010000710.1:0-4371 GCA_036703965.1 Leptolyngbyaceae cyanobacterium | reverse complement strand
TGGCTAATATTTTTCTAAATTTTGCTCTCAAACCGTCTGTAATCCTAATGAAATCGTTGAATGCGTTGAAAGAAGTAGGTGGCATTTGACCAGCTAAAAGCCTATCTATAAATGCTTTTGAGCATTTTCGGAGATGTCTATTGATGATGCTTAGAATAACTCCATCAAGTAAGGCGGCTAAAAACCTTTTCCCAAAGCTTGCATACTGTGTCATTTACTTGTGTCCAAATGATTAACTTTTTGAACTTCTGCCTTTAAGCCTGATTTTTGTGAAGTACAAACCGCAAAGGAAGTGTGCCTCAGATTAATAAACGAGGTATAACACATCCTTCTAAGGGCTGAAACGGCTTGTAATTTATTGTTATTAAAGTTTAATGGGAGCCGCTGCCTAAGACGAAGAGGCTTAGGAGAGTGCCAGCGTTCCAAAGACCGTGGAGGAGCATGGAAGCCAGGAGATTGCGCGATCGCGTATACACTACCCCCAAGACCATTCCCAACGCCAGAAGAGGTAGTACTTCCGAAAGGCTGAGGTGAGCGATCGCAAATAGCAGACTGCTAGCAAGAATTGCGCCCCAAACTGGTACATAACGAGTTAACGACGGCAACAAGAACCCCCGGAAAATAATCTCCTCAAACACGGGTGCAGCTACGCATGCGGTTAAGAAAAATATCAATAGTGCTACGCTATCCCGTCCCTCCAAAGCTAGGGGCAGAATCGGGTTACTACCGCCCTGTCCTTGCCATAGGCGTTGGTTAATGAGCGATACCACAATCACCACAGGCAACGCTACCAGATATCCTCCGAGTCCCCAGAGAATCCAGTTGCTGCGTAATTTAAAGCGAAACCAATCCTCTGACACAGGCAAAAAGGGTTTGATGGAAAGGTACAGAACCAACAAGCCTCCAGATGCCAGCAGCAGGTAGCTCAACAATACATAAAACGCCTTCATCCGCACAGTGAAATTGGCGGGGTTAAAGCCCAAGAAGCCAAACAACACCGGCAGAAGAAGTTGACCCACAAAGAAAAAGCCCAGGATGAGTACCTGCCAAATAATTTCCCAATCCCAAGGGGTTTCCCAAGGGACATCGCTGTTAGTAGCTAGGATTGAGCGCTTGCCTTGAAGCAGTCGCTGGGCGACTAAAAATACGAAGAGTCCAACACCTAATAAACCCCCAAATCCTGGTATTCCTCCAATTAGCGCTAACTTCCAAACCGCTTGCTGAGCAATCTCTTGTTCTTGAGCTTGGAGGGACAATAAGGCATCCTGACGCTCCTGCAATTGATACAATTGGCTCAAAGCACGATAGCGGAACCAGCTATCTAAATTTTTTTGAATTTGTGACTCAGCATCCGGTAACAAGCGGGGAGGTTCACTCCATAAACCAACCAACACCTGCGCTGTCTGTACCAATGATGCCTCAGATACAGACGCCGGATCGGCAGTGTTTACAGAAGACTGATTACTCAGCTTACTCCAGGTTTTAACGGCGGCGTCTGTTTCTCCTTGTTGAGCTTGGAGGATTCCCCGTCGCAAATCTAGCTCATCAATTAGTTGCTCGACCTGAGAAAATGACTGTTGTAACTGCTGCCGTTGCGCGTTCGAGCTAGGGGATTCGGCAATCGGAGAGAATTGCAGTGGCTCTTTGGCGACATCTGGAGACATCGCCACCTCTTGAGAGGAGAGTTCTTGAAGTTTTGCGGCAATTTTTGACTTAGTGATCTCAGCCGATTGCCGTGCTTCTTCATACTGTTTTTGGGCAGTTTTGAGAGGTTCAGTGCCAATCAAGGCATTACGAGCTGCTGTCACATCTGGTATTGCTTCTTGGGATGTCGCCACCTTAGTAATATTGCCCTGCCACTCTGCTGCATGAAGGAGCAGATTCGTTTGGTAAAGTTCCAGGCGACTCTGAATCTGAGGCTGACCCCAGCTTTCTACCAGTGAAAGGCTGACTTTGGCGATCGCAAAAATCGTCAGCACAACCAAAATCAACCGCTTAATAGTCATTGACTCCCCCAAACGCGAGTAAAAAATAAAAATTCAAGCCTGCAAAACCCAAGAGCTTTTGCCTCTCAAAGCTTCACTTTTTCAAGCTACCTGAAATTATCGCATTGCTGACTCAACCAAACTGCTCAGGCTTGAGAGGCGTGTCCGGTTGCGAGTTAAAATGTGACCCTGACAACTGAAATACTCAAAGGACGCTAGCAGCCTTTGTGTGAAACTGGGAACTGTCTACCCATTTGGTAACGGAGGATTCAGAGATTGGCTACTCGCGTCATTATCGTGCGTCACGGTCAAAGCAGCTACAACGCCCTGAAGATGATCCAAGGGCGCTGTGATGAGTCAGTCTTGACGGAAAACGGTGTTGCCGATGCCCACAAAGTCGGTGCTGCTCTCAGTAATCTCAGTTTTGATGCCGTCTACAGTTCTCCCCTACAACGGGCGAAGAAGACAGCAGAGGTTATCCTATCCTATTTGCCTGGGCCTCCGGAGTTAGTGGCGGCTGCCAACCTGATGGAAATCGATTTGCCGCTTTGGGAGAAAGTACGCAAGATAGAGGTACAGGAAAAATTCGCAGACGACTATCGCTGCTGGAAAGAACGTCCCCACGAGTTGTGTATGGTAATCCCGACGACGGAGGGGACAAGGGAACACTTTCCTGTACTAGCACTCTACGAACAAGCAAAGCAGTTCTGGCAAGAAGTTCTCCTTCGTCATCAGGGAGGCACGGTTTTAATCGTGGCGCATAATGGCATCAATCGGTGCTTGATTACCAGCGCTCTTGGCATTCCTCCAGCGCATTACCATTCAATCCAGCAGTCAAACTGTGGCATCAATGTGCTGAATTTTGCTGGCGATTGGGGGGAACCTGTGCAATTAGAGTCGCTCAATCAGACATCCCACTTGGGAAACCCCTTACCAACACCGCGAGAAGGTAATCGAGGACTGCGTTTGTTACTCGTGCGCCACGGCGAAACGGAGTGGAATCGCGTCTCGCGCTTCCAAGGCGGCATTGATGTACCGCTCAATGAGAATGGACGTAGACAAGCACAAATGGCGGCTGAGTTTCTTAAAGATGTCCCGATTGATTTTGCCATCAGTAGTCCCATGCTGCGTCCCAAGGAAACCGCTGAGATTATTCTCACGTCTCACCCCAATGTCAAACTGGAACTGCAAGAAGCGCTCAAGGAAATTAATCACGGGCTTTGGGAAGGGAAATTAGAGTCAGAAATTAAGCAGGAGTACCCGGATTTATTGCGTCAGTGGCAAGTTGCTCCCGAAACGGTACAGATGCCAGAAGGAGAAAATCTCCAGCAGGTATGGGATAGGGCAGTTGCTTGTTGGAATGCGATCGCTCAATCGGTTGAGGTGTCTGACACCGAACTCAAAACAGGTCTAGTGGTTGCTCACGATGCCATCAATAAGGTGATTCTCTGCCATGTCCTGGGTTTAAGTCCAGCATCAATCTGGTGTATTAAACAGGGCAATGGCGCTGTTACCGTTATTGACTACCCTCACGGTTTAGAGAAAGCCCCAGTGTTGCAAGCAATGAATATCACAACGCACCTATCTGGAGGTGTGCTTGATAAGACAGCAGCCGGTGCTTTGTAAGCTGCGGTACATCTAAGAAAGCATCATGGCGAGAGGCTTTCTTACGGGAGGCAATTTCTTTCTCCGTACCTCCCGTGCCTCCCGTGCTTCCCCTACTTCCCCAGCTATTAGACGCTAGCAGCAGCATCTTCTGCTGGTTTCGCTGCCTGGGTAACACCCATACGAATTTCTGAGGAAAGAGAAGCCATGCTAAAGCCGCCAAAGCGCTTGAGAATGCTGGTGCGTAGGCGCAAGTTGGGACTGGCAAACCACAGACGTTCCTCAGAATACATTGTTTCGTACTCTGTAATCAGTGTGAGAGCTTGATCACTCCCCATGATATAGCGACCCGCAACGGGAGCTTTCTCGGCATAGCCCATTTCTCGCAACAGCTGACCTTCGTTAGGCTTTTCTGAGTCGGGAACGGGTACAAGCACGGTAGAACCCTGGTGCTTTTCTTTATCCCATTCCATCGTGCCGTCCCAGCTAACTCTCGCGCCACAGAGGGCATGTTGAGGGTCAATGTTGTACTGTTCGCAGAGTTTAATAACCTCTGGATCATCGGCATTAAGCATTTCAATGGTGAGATTTGACTTACCACTCTCAGCTTGCTTGAAAGCTAGATGGTGACTAGTACGTTGGGAAAACCATTTACCAGCACTCTGCTCAAAGAACTCTTTAATATCCATGAACTTAGATGATGAAAGCGTTAACGATTTTTAACTTTACAGCCTTGATTTTAAGCGATCGCGCAATGCGAGAATGCTTTCCGGCTCATCGC
>DATNQP010000709.1:0-5343 GCA_036703965.1 Leptolyngbyaceae cyanobacterium | reverse complement strand
TTGCTGCTGAGGCTCAGAAAGAAAGTTTGGCAACCCTTCCACCGCCGTGAGAGAATTATCTGCCGCTACATTTTCAGCTGATAGAATTGAGCGACTAGTCGTCTCTTCTGGTTGCTCTTCATTTAGGTGAGGCTGAATCAGGGGGTTTGGATCAGGCTCAGGTATAGGCGTAGCATTTGTATATGAATCTTGGCACTTCTCCGCCAACTGAGACTCGGAGGCTTCACCCTGATGTTTCGCCTCTTCATTAGAGGGAGGAGATTCCTCGCTGGATTTCTTAGTTTGGTTAACTATCTCTAAATCAACCAATAAATCCAGTAAGCCTTGTAGCTGGGAACTGCCAGATGAATTTTCTTTTGATAAAGCCATATTCTGCTCCGCCTTACCCTAACTCCTTACTTAAGCGGATAGATGTCGTGTCGCTTAAATGAAAACGGGAGTATGTCACCTTTGCAAGTGAACGAACAGCCCTCACCCTAAATCCCTCTCCCCGTAGGAGAGGGACTTTAAAATCTTGCTCCCCTTCTCCCCGTGGGAGAAGGGGCTGGGGGATGAGGGCTAACAAAGATGACATGCTCCCAATGAAAACTCTATCGAGCAAAAATATTTGAAATTTCTGAAATTAGACTAAGCAACTTTACTACTTAGTGCTATTTTTGAATCTACTTTATTCAGTAACTTGGCTAGCTTCTATTAATAAGACACCATCCGAACCGTTAGAGTTAGTGGAGTCTTTCAGTTCTGGAGTAAATTCAGCTTTTTTTATCCTTAAGCCAAGCTCAAATAGAATATCTGCCATATCATTTCTGGACAGCTTAGCATCTTTGAGCATCGAGAAGCGCTTTTCCAGTTCATCGAAAATCTGAGCCTTGAGGCTTTGAGTATCTTCTTGAAGCTTTTCTCTAGTTTCTGAGAGTTCTTTACGAATCGAGTTACTCTGGCTAACAACTGTCTTATCGATTGATTCAAGACTGCTAGAAAAACTTTTGTAAGTTCGATCAATCAGTTGTCGAATATCAGCGTTATCTCTCTGGGAAGTGAGGCCCAAAGACTTAATTTTTTCCTCTAGAGAGTCAACAGATGCTCGGAGTTCTGTTAAACACTCAGTCTTGACGGCGAGAGTGCGATCGCGCATCTCTTTGTCTAGCAAGGATAAGTGAGATTCTAACTTGTCGAGGCGATTGTCATATTCTTGCAATTTTGATCCAAATATTATATCACGAATCAGTTCAACATTTCCCATCCTTTCCCGGATTTCTTCTTTGCTGACTTCACTCATCTTTTTTCCTCTAATTGATAGTAGTTATGCTGTCCTAAGTAGCAGGGAATAAGAATACTTTTGTTAGTTAGTTGAGAGGGGAGTTTTTAATTCGCCAACAGCATTGTTTAATTGCACCTACTAGTTATAACGCACATTCCGCATCCAAGGGTTGTAGGAACACGGTATGCTGTGATCCTACAACCCTTGTTGGAACAATTTATTGTTTAAAGCAATCGTCTAAATTCCCAGGCGTTGATACACCTCGTCCAAGTGCTTTAAATGATGCTGCGGGTCAAAACACTGCTCAATTTCGTCCGGCGTCAGCTGACTGGTCACAGCAGGGTTTTTGGCAATGAGAGCGTGAAAATTGCCTTCGGGTTGATTCCAGGCTTCGTGAGCGCAAGATTGCACGATACGGTAAGCTTCTTCACGGCTCATCCCCTTTTCTACCAGGGTTAACATCACCCGTTGGCTGAAGACGACCCCACCGTAGAGATTCATATTTCGCTTCATGTTTTCTGGATAAACCAGCAAGTTCTTCACCAAGTCGGTGATTTCCACCAGCATGAAGTGAGTCAAGATGCAAACATCCGGTAAGATGACCCGTTCAACAGAACTGTGAGAGATATCTCGCTCGTGCCAAAGGGCGACATTTTCCAGCGCTGCAACCGCATGACCCCGTAGAATCCGCGCCATTCCAGTCAGACGTTCAGAACGAATGGGGTTGCGCTTGTGAGGCATGGCAGAGGAACCTTTTTGTCCTTTGGAGAAGAATTCTTCGACTTCCAGGACATCTGTTCTTTGCAGATTGCGAATTTCAACAGCAAAGCGTTCAATTGAAGCACCCAAAAGAGCTAACTGTTGTACGTAATCAGCATGGCGATCGCGTGATATAACCTGAGTTGAAGCCGTATCAGGTGTTAATCCTAAATTTTGACATGCGATCGCTTCCACTTTTGGGTCAATATTGGCATAGGTTCCCACGGCACCGGAAATCTTGCCGACAGCAATTTCTTGACGCAGACGCAAAATGCGATCGCGATTGCGACATACTTCCGCTAACCACCCCGCCAGCTTAAAGCCAAAGGTGATCGGTTCGGCGTGAATCCCATGAGAACGACCAATCATCACCGTATCTCGGTGTTGCTGGGCTTGGTAGCGAATCGCTTGACTCAGCTGTTCTACATGTTCCAGGATAATATCCAGGCTACCAACGAGTTGTAGTGCTAGAGCCGTATCCAAAACATCCGAACTCGTCAACCCCAAGTGGATGTAACGACCCACATCACCCACATACTCATTCACATTCGTGAGAAAGGCGATCATGTCATGGCGGACTTCCGCTTCAATTTCTAGCACCCGTTGCGGGTCAAAATTTGCCTTTGCCTTAATTTCCTCAACAGCCGCCTCTGGAATTGCACCCAATTGGGCTTGTGCCTCACAAACGGCGATTTCAACCTGAAGCCAAGTCTTGAGTTTGTAGGCTTCTGTCCACAATTCGCCCATCTCGGGCAGGGTGTAACGCTCGATCAATGCCTGTGTCGCAGAATACAACGGTCATATTGTACCGCTCCTGGCTGGTTCAAGATGTGTTAGGTTTTCGGTTTTGGCGATTAGGAATTGGGGATTAGGTATCCGAATCCTTACCCAGCACCCAGTCGCCAGTCCCTAGCCCCCAAAACGATAATTTGTTTTTAATTACCTCTAGCTGCTTATTGTTTTCATCCGCTCAATTAGTAATGCTTGAGGAAGCAGAACAACAGATGAAAGGTTACAGACAATCTAATGGGTAGTTCCTTCGGTTTACTGAGCGCTGGCAAGTTGTTAGCCGTTCTGATATTGGTACTAGCCAACGGCTTCTTTGTAGCTGCGGAATTTTCCTTAGTCGCTGTGCGGCGCAGCCGAGTCGAGCAACTTACGGCTGAAGGTCACCCCCGTGCAGCAACTTTACAACGTGCTGTGAACAACCTAGACGCTTACTTGGCAGCTACCCAACTTGGTATTACCATGTCTTCGCTAGGCCTAGGCTGGATTGGAGAACCAGCGCTTGCTGTGTTAATTGAGCCAGCTTTTCACTTGCTGCCTCCTAACTTAGCGCAGATTAGTTCGCATACCCTATCAGTGGTTATTGCCTTCACAATTATCACCGCTCTCCACATCGTCTTGGGAGAATTAGCCCCTAAAAGTTTGGCACTCCAGCGGACAGAAGAAACAGCCTTCGCGGTCATCAATGTCTTAGAACTTTATCTGGCTATATTTCGCCCTGCTGTCCACATCTTGAACAATTTAGGAAATTTCGTCCTGAAGCTCTTGGGCTTAGAACCGGGCAGTGGAGAGGGATTGCTTCATTCTACTGAAGAGCTAAAGCTCTTAGTGGCGGCTAGCCACGAAGCGGGACTCCTGGGGGAAGCAGAGCAAGATGTGGTGGAGCGGGTATTTAGCCTTGGGGATCGACGAGTTAGTGCCTATATGACGCCACGAACTGAGATAGTCTGGCTTGACATTGATGACTCGCCTGACAAAATCCGCCGCCAAGTCATCGAAAGTGTCCATTCTCTCTTCCCAGTTGGTCAGGATAATATTGATAATTTGTTGGGTGTAGTGCAAGCCAAAGAATTTTTAGCCAATGCTCCAACTCAACCCCTTGAACTGCAATCCTTAGTGGAGCGACCGTTGTATGTGCCGGAAAGCATGAGGGCGTTGAAAGTCTTGGAGTTGTTCAAAAAATCTGGTACTCACATTGCCTTAGTTGTGGATGAATATGGCGTGACTCAGGGATTAGTTACGATCACTGACATTGTAGAAGCGATCGTGGGTGACATTCCCTCTACTGAAGAGTTAGCTGACCCCGAAGTAGTGCAACGTGAGGATGGGTCTTGGTTGTTAGATGGATTGTTACCGATTGACGAGTTTAAAGACCTCTTCCACCTCCGAAAGCTCTCTGAAGGAGAAGGAATCAACTATCACACATTAGGAGGATTTGTAGTCACACAGCTGGGTCATATTCCCTCTGCCGCAGAGTATTTTGAGTGGGCGGGAATGCGCTTTGAGGTGATAGATATGGATGGTAACCGAATCGATAAAGTTTTAGTTGTGCCCCGGCTAACAGATTCTTCAGCGGCCTGAACTACGTTTTCGTGACATCCTCCCCACCTCACTGGCGTTGATAGCGAAGCGGGACGTAGTCTGGATGAGTCATGAACACACGACGCGATCGCCCTTAAAAATATTGGTCATAGCGATACACTGACAAGAGTGTCGATACAATGAGTGGATGTTCAACTTCAACAGCCTTTTTGAGTTTTCTCGCGCCAACTGTGTCGCCATCTGTGCGTTTTTGGTTCCCGCCAACTTGCTCTTCACGTTGCGAACCATGGTTTTCACAGGACTACGCCGTCCTCAAGTTCAGGTGCGACAAGCCGCTGTACTTGCTTGCATCCCCGCTTTGGTGATGATGCTTCATGTAGGTACTTGGTTGATGATTGGGGTGATAATGGCTCCTACTTACATCCTGTGCTTATTGGGAACTACCTGTCTGGGTATCAATTTCTGGGCAATCACCCATCCGCAGAGCATGGCTGGCTTACTCAGAGCTTTGTTTCTTGTATTGCAGTTTGAGTCGGGTACCTTTTTCAGAAGGAGCGAAGGCGCTTCGCGCACGCTTCGCTAATGCGCTTAGCTGTTTCGCCGTAAGCCGCGTGAGAGCGCGGCGCGGATACATCGAACCGTAGGTGATACCAAATCCGCTGATATAGCCCCTCTTTTTCTGTCTTGTCGTAGAGACGTTTGCTGCTGCGCACCATGCTAGGCTAACGCCGAGCTGCGCTAACGCAAACCGGCGGAACGTCTCTACAAAGTGAGAGCAAGCTAGAGGTTCCGGCTCCGGTCTCCCAATCGTGGGATACCGGAGCTTTAGTAAGGAGCTGGAGTTCAGGGACGCGGGGATGGCTGCTGAGCATTGTCGAAGCACCCAAATCAGACAGGGATTGAGACCCCGCCTGATTTGAGGCGACCAAATCAAAGATTTGGACGGGGCGTAAAAACCCTTGGACATTCACGCCATTCGGCGCTTCATGTCCCGC
>DATNQP010000708.1:0-3908 GCA_036703965.1 Leptolyngbyaceae cyanobacterium | reverse complement strand
TTTTGCAGAGTGCGATCGCATTGTGTAAGGCGGTCAAAAATCATCCCGATCTGGATGTCTTTTTCTGGCCCATCATCCGCAACAGTTTAGGGATGGAGCCAGAAGAATTCCGGGCGCAATTAGAGAAACTGTGGGAATCATCTCCGGCTGAAGTCGCCGAGTTGGGCGGCAGCGATGGCAGTGGCGGTGGTGACGACGGAGATGGGGGCGATCGCACTAGCAAGGTTGTCCGTTTCCCCAGTTTTGAAACGCTGAACCCTGAGCAGGTCACAGAAAAAATTGATGAACTTATCGCTCAAGGTGCAAGCGGCTCTTACCTAACCGGACAACTAAACCGTCTTTCTGCTGCTAGCCAAATCTACATCCAGGAACTCAGAAAGCTTCACTCCGAGCGTCTTGCCGAATGTGATCTAGAAAGCGATCGCGGCGATAACAAAACTCAAGTAGAAAACCTGCTTAACTTAGGCGATCAATCCCTAGATTTACGGGATTACCTTCCAGAGGACTTAGCTGACCCGCTCACCATTTGGTGTAACTGGCTCTCTATACGCCCTGAGGTAGCTCTGACGGCACTCTTAACTGGTGCATCAAGCCTTCACAAAGTTGGTACAGAACTGGTGATTCACCGAAATCAAGCGTTCCGCGTGCCTCCCACCATCTTTTCTGGATTGGTATCTGAGTCAGGGCAAAAGAAATCACCCATTCTCAATAACATCATCCGTCACCCATTGAACGAACTACGCCAAGAAAAGATAGACGCTCACAATGCGGCAATGGAAGATTACAATGCGGCAATGGAGGTGTGGGAGCAATCTGAGACCAAGGGGCAAAAGCCAGTGCCACCTAAAGAACCTACTCTGTACTATTTCACAAACGCTACAGGTGAAGCCATCCCGGTACAAGCAAGCAAAGCACAGGATAAGGCTCTGTTAGCTCTCATTGATGAACTGTGCGGCTTGTTCAACAGTGCCAATTCCTACCGTGGTGGAAGAGGTAGTGACAAGCAAGACACACTCTCCTACTTCGACGGCAGCGGTCAAACTGTATTAAGGACTGGTGGAATCAAGGTGGATGTTCGGAACATTTACCTTTCAATCTTTGGCACGATTCAGCCAGAGGTTCTCAAGAATCACATGGCAGACTGCTCTGACCCCGATGGACAGTGGGCGCGGTTCTTGTTTGTCAATCAACCCCTGGCGATGGCGACTCTATCCGATGATGATGGGCAATTTGTTCAGATACGCGATCGCATCACTGGATTTTATCGCCAAATCGACCAACTCCCAGAAATGGAATATCATCTATCCCGTCCTGCCTTTAAGCGATACCAGCAAATCTATCATCAACTTGAGAAACTCCGAGTAACTCACCCCAGAGCAGGAATGAGGGCTGTCTACTCCAAGATGGAAGGTTACATCGGGCGTTTGGCACTCAATTTGCACGTCTTGTGGGAAGTCGCTTCTGGCAAAGCCTGCCCCGAAGAGGAGATACCGCTGTTCATCATGGAAATGGCGATTGATCTGGCTAAGTTCTACATCGGTCAAGTCAAATTAGTTCATAGCTTTTCTGATGAAGAGGGTTTAGCACCGGGCATCGTGAAGCTGTTTGAGTTGTCTAAACGGCTTGATACCAATGGCAAGGATGGCTGGGTTAAGGCGCAGCAGTACCGAGAGCTATTTGCAGCTAAAAAACGTCCATCTGCTGAACAGGCTCGGAGTCTGATGCTGGAAGCTCAATCAATGGGTGTTGGGCGCACTCGTGGCACTGGCAACCGTCTAGAGTACCACTGGTTACGTGATAACGATAACAATGGTGACAATCCATCTTCGCCTATGAACAACTTAGGGAACTCAGGGAAACTTAGGGAAGACTTAGGGAAGACACTTCCCGTAGTTGAAACCATTGATAATAAAGGGATTGAGGACAACTTAGGGAACTTAGGGAAGGGTATCCCTAATTCTTCTCTAACAAAAACGAATGGGTGTGACTTCAATAAAGAATCTTATGAAGAGGGGGGGTATGTTCCCGCAGTTTCCCTAAGTACTCCTCAAGAGAGCCAAGAGGTAGAGCTAGTGGGCGATATAGACTCAGGGGACAACTTAGGGAAACCCTTCCCTAACCCTTCCCTAAGTTCCCTAAGTACTCTGGATTCGACACAGGAAGCGATCGCAGCTCCTCTACCTCCCTGTGAGAATCCCCTTGAAAGCACGGAAGCACCCGCTTCCGTGGAAACACCCACCACCGTTGTAGAAAATGCCCCTGATGCGACGGAAGCACTCACAACAGTGGAAACACCCCAGACCCCCGTACTTGATTACAGGGAGTTGATTGTCCGCACTAACGAGGAATTGCAGAGATTGGGGTGGGCGAACATCGAGGGACGTGACCACCTGATTGCAACCTACAAGAAACGCTCACGCCAGCTCCTGACCGATGCTGAACTTCTCGATTTCTTGCAATACCTCGAAAAGCAACCAACCCCCTCTCCTGTGAGCGAAACGCCGCCTGCAACAGAGGAGGAGGCACAGCAGCCACTTGCCGACATCGGCAATGTGGAAGCATCGGTAGAGGAAGCGATCACAGTCTTGCCCCCCCTCGAAAATGCCCCTGAAGCGACGGAATTAATCAAAGAGGGCGATCGCATCCATCACCCGGTCTTTTGCGCTGGGACGGTCAATCAAATAATTGAAAACATCGCGTTCTGCATCTTCGATGAGGTGACGGATAGTGCGGGACGTATCCAGCGCAATGCCAAGCGATCGCCCTATGTCCGCGAGCTAACTCCCCTCTTGGGGTTCGATGAGGGTGAAGAGGAGTTTTAGGCGCTCGTTCCTCCCTGGCTTGCTGAAACGGGTGCTAGAGATTCCACGCGATCGCGGTTGACAATTTTTCGTTGTCAGTTCTGTTCCCTTAGCGATGCGCGGGCGCTGTGAGGTGCGATCTGCTGAAAGCAGCGTTCTCAAGAAAGATCACGATCGCGCCTCAAATTCCCCTAAGAATATATCGCTCTTCTGTCACTCTAGGCAGCGGAAAATAGGAACTCATGCATTTGAACAGGTATGGGAACTGCACCATGAAAGTAATTCATAAGCGCAATCAATCGTGAAAATCCCAAAGATAGAGCCGGAATTGGAAAGACTTTCAGCCAAGGTCGAATCAGGTAAAACAGGACAAAGGGTTGAAGTACTAAACGCAGATTATTTAATAAATTCTTCCATCCAGTTCCTTCATCCCACCAAGGATGCAGGGAAAATTTCTTCACCACAACAGAAAGTTTATTATCCTCCTGAAAATTAGATTTAGTATAGAGTGAAGTCGAGTGCAAACTTACTAATAGATAAGCGCTCATTACCACCTCCCACCATTTCTGAATCTGAGCATAATCAGTAACCCGAAAATCCGCCCACCCGAGTTCATTTTTACTTTGCTTTAAGCCATATTCCACCCAATTCCTCAACCCGTAGAGATTACCCACTTGGTGATATTTGATTTCTGGCACATGAGTCATTACATACCAAGTTGAATTTTTGGGTAAGGTTTGGGGGTCAGTTGTAATTTCCCAAAACTGAGTAGCATGACGCTTGCCAAAAATAATCTCACGGATATATCTCTGCTGGGTTGTTCCGTCTGAAAATACCCGCGTAAATTCCCGCCAGCGATTGCATCGCACCCGTTGCTCTTTGGGCAACCAGACGGCGTGGTTGCTACGAATGGCTACAACAAACGGCAGTTTTAACTCGTACAACACATCAATAAAGTTACTGCCACTCTCTCCATATAAACTATCGGCAAGTACGAGTTTAAACTTAAAACCCAAAGCTTGTAATTCTCTAATTATACGAGCGGCAATTTCCGGCTTGCTCAAATATTTATCTCCCGCTTGAAGACGTTCTTTAGGCTTATAGACT
>DATNQP010000707.1:0-2979 GCA_036703965.1 Leptolyngbyaceae cyanobacterium | reverse complement strand
GGGTTTTCAATAATTTTTGTTACAGCTTGGGTGCACTCCGACTCTGATGCGAACTGTTTCACGTCAAAGTCGAGCCAAACGGTGTTGTTCCATCCGCCCAAGGTACCGACACCGTTTAAGGGATGAGCAAACCACTGGGTTACGTCATCGGCCGAGGGCAGCTGGTTCTGATACTGTCGATGGTTGACTAGATGGGGTTTCCCCGAAGAGTCGAGATAGGAAGGGTTTTTTCCTGTAAAAAGCGGTACGGGTTCTAGGGTGGCGGTGAGGGGACAATGCGACCAAATTCCTTTGCCTCTGTTTTGGCAGATAATTTTGTGATTCCCTGAGCGATATGGGTCTTGAAGAGGCGCTACGGGCAGGGCTGGGTAGTTGTGAGTGTTGAGCCAGTTAATGGTCTCTTGTCGCTCTTGCAGGTAGGTTGTAGGAGGTTTTGCGGTAGAGGCACCGGGTGGGGTAGGGGTTTGTACCATGTCAGCCTACCCTCAGGAGTGCGATTCGCTCCTTTGTCTGGACTGACTTCAAGTTGGCTGGTATCTTCATACTGCCTCCTTGTCTTGAGCTGGTGCTAGAGCTATCGCAGGCTGCTGGGCTTCTTTGGCTAGCCAGTTGGAGAATACCTTATCAACAATGCACTGTAGAGAGACGCCTTGGGCAGCAGCTTGAATCTTTAGCTGCTGTCTCAAACTCTCTCGGACTTTTACAGTGGTAATCTTTTCTTTGGTAATCACAAAATCTAAGCCGTGACTTACTACGCATTAAAGTATACAAGTAGCGTGGCAAGTTACTACGTTTATTGAGTATTTGTTTCTGCTAGAACAGGATGCTAGGGTGAAGACGTGGCCAATTTAGCTTTGTGTGTTCATGCTTTTTGAGATGTCTGCAATTGAAAAAACAACCCTAGATAACTGCCCAGATAATGGATTGGCAAGTATTCGGGCTATTGTGAAAGCGGCAATGGACAGACAGGCTAAGATACTTGGTCGGAAGCAGGTGGGAATGCGGATATTTGCTCGTTTAATCAATCAGGAAATAGGGATTAATGCCTATGACAAAGATAATATTGAAAGGCTACTAAAAGTAGGGTTGCCTGATAAACGGGGGAATAAAAGGCTAGATCAGCGGTTGTTGAGGGATATGGCATCTTTTACCTACTGCGAAGCATTGGGGCGTCCTTACATGCCAAAAGAGCTAATTGCGATCGCCCAGGGAGAGCTAGATCCCCATAAGTGGGATAATCAAGCAGCACCGGCGACATCCACCAAAAAACTAGAAATGCAAGAACTAATCCGCCTTATTCGCGAGGAAATGGGGCGACGCCAAGTGTCAGAGCAGGAGTTTGCTGAAATTCTGGAATTGAGTGATACACCAAAAGAATCTCTGCAACTGCTGCAAGCGATATTGGGAGGGAAGAGACCGACCTTCTTTGAGTTGGCGCAAATTTCCCAAGTTATACCGAATGGAGATCAGTACGGTGATATTGATTGGTTGGCTAGGCTGATTGGGGTTGAGCCTCCTATTGATATAGCAGATAAAGAAGCTCACGATCCTCACAGTATTGGAAACGGTTGTTAATCCAAGCGATTGAGCCAATACCCCAACTGCCAAGATTCTGTATCGCGCACAATTGCTATAAGTTCCTCAGAACCCCACAGAGGTGCAATTGAAACTTCAAACTGCCAACGAAGCTCTTCCCAATCGTGAGTATACTCATACCGCTGATGTGACCCTGTTTCTACAGCTCTTTTCAGATAATACATACGAGGCTCAGCCAGTTCTGGTGAAAGTACCTGTGGACTTGCTCCAATAAGTATTTCTGGCGGTTTGTTGAGTCGTGCTGGATGAATAGCAGCAATATCTAGAAATTCAAAAGGTTCAGATTGACTATGGAGAGAAACACTAGCAGCACCAGGCGCAATTGAGTCCAGTAACGAACGGTGGCGTTGTGCTCTAGCGGTAATCTCTTCAGTTAACATGAGTTTTGGCTCCAATTGAGTCACGACATGAGGGGAGAATAAGTAATTAGCCATCTCCCCAATTATCCTAATTTTTCTGACATACCCTTGAATTGGCCATACGAGCTTGACAGAGTATTTAGCGAGTTTCCTGGCCTGTTGCTTTGATGAGCAGACAATCACGATTTCACCAGCTCCGGGCTGCCAAATGACATCGCACCCCGTCAGCAGTTCTTCTCCAATACTGCGTCGGAACATCTGGACAATCACCTGATTTAGTCTGTCAAGCTCCATATCGATCATTTCTGAAGTGCAAAGAAGACAGCCACAAGCCGCAGCGCGGGCGATCGCCTCAAGGTATACTACTTTACACTACAAATAAGCTACAGAGCTTGAGGATGGATCAGAAACGCGATTCATCATCAGTGGGATGAAGGTGGTTTATCGCTGCGGTCGTTGTCTTCCACCACTCAAGAAGGCTACAACAAATTGACCGCCTTGTGAGTTTTCATCTGAATGAATCTTAGAGGGGTTTCGGCGTCACTACGGTTGGCATACCGACCAACTACGCGGCTTATTTCGCTTGCCGGAATGCACTAGAAGTAAGTTAGTAACACTCTCAAAATTATCAGTTGTGAGAACGGCGTTCGCTCTCAATGCCACTTTACCTATTATTCTTCGCCTCGTTGAGGAGCCAGTTTCAAGTGTGATAGCTCCTCAATAAGACTAGGCTGTCTTCCCCGCTCGTGACTTATTCACCGCAGCCCTCAGTTCCTCAAAATTACATTGATATAAGTCAATTAACTGAATAATGTAACTTCATACTCAGTGCGTAAGTCTTGTCTGAGCCATTTATAATTGTCCAGTAGACTTACTAGACAGCCTCAGTAGTCCGCAACGCGGACTAATCTTAGTCAAAAACAGGTGGGTGAAGGTGCTGGCAACTGAATAGTTGTCTGTAAAGCTAAGCGAGTTTCAACCATGCGACTAATCCAACGCAGCAGAGTACGGAAGCGAAACTCGC
>DATNQP010000706.1:0-1790 GCA_036703965.1 Leptolyngbyaceae cyanobacterium | reverse complement strand
GGAGTACTAGATGTTGGTTTATCACTTAAACTTGTCATCGAATTTCATCCTTAATCAAGTCACGAATGGCATACACTTCCAAGCCACTCGCCCTCATTTGTTGAACCGCCAGTACAATTCCTGATAGCCCCGGTTGAAACTCAGGCACCTCGACAGCGCGGACATAGACTTCTTTGTTAAAGGGAATTACCTTGCCCGTGATGTCAGTTTGGTCAAGTACCAGTAGATTACTAATAACAATCACCTTCCACTTCCCCGATTCAATTTGAATCGGCTTTTGAATCTCCAAAGGGACAAAAACCACCTTCACCGTTCCCGCAAAAACACTTCGGGGGGTAAGTTTGCCTAATGCCGCCAGAAATTCTTTGCGAAAGTCTTCACTAATGGCAAAGGCGGCTTGATAGGTGGAGGTCGTAACTTTAGAACGGGTAGCACCGACCTGAATATCCACACCTGGGTCAGCAATGGGTTTACCGCCTTCGGTATCACCGGGGATAGTTCCCGACCAACTCATCAACATGGTGAGGGTGCGGCTGACAAACTTACTGATGACTTCTGGCGAGCGCTCTTTATTCCCCAGCGTGGTAGTAGCGATCGCGTCTCCTGTGCTGAGCTGGACTAAAGTAGGGACAGGCTTCTTGCTCAAATTGGAGTAGGACGCTCCTAAGAACAGTTGGGTGATTAACACACCCCCATTCAGGACTAGAGATGCGATTGCAACGATACCGAGCCAATCATTGTTGCTAAAGCGATTTGACGCCCTTGTAGAAAGGGATTTAAGTGTGTACTTACTTTCCGACATCAGATTACCTTCCCTCCAACAAACGTGGCAGCTGATGAGAGGCTATTAAATACCGCCATTCCTCCCCCACCTGCCAATGCCAAAGAGAGAATAGGAGCAAGCAGACTGGTGGCAAAGGCAAAAATCATCGGGTCATTACTTCCTGCATTGAGTACCATCGTGGCTACCAATCCACAGATGATATTGAAACTGAGCTTGGTTATTCCCACGCTGAAGAATGCCGTCAGCCAAGCAAAAATCGCCTTTTGTCCTACTGGCAGTAAGGATGCTCCGACAGCTAAGGGAGCCAGGAGTCCAGTCAGCAGGAGGCTAATTTCAATCGTCCATTGAAAGGCGATACCGAATGCCAGTAACCAACCCCGCGCTGCCATCGTGAACAAGTTGGTTTGCAAGACGCCACCAATGTTGTCTAAAAACTGTTGGAAACCGCTGGAGGGAGCATTGCCAGAAATCTGAGTCGCCTGGGCTTGAGCATTTTCTAGGCAAGCTTGTTGCTGAGTTGGGTCTACAACAGAAGCGCATTGGCTAACTAATCCTTGAGCGACATCCTGTTGACCCACTTCGGTCATAATCTGCTTATAGGCATCTTGCAACCTGACTGAACTAGCCGTTGATTCCAGCACAGTTTGATTGGTTTGATTAATGATGCCCCTTAGCGCCAAAGTTCCTTGAGCTAGTAACTGCCCTTGATTTGCTAGAAGCGTTGCAACGACAAATACCCAAACCATCTCTTCAATTGGCTTGACATAATCATCGTGAATCAGGGCTTTGGCAAAGCTAACTGCCCACCAGGTCATCGTTGCAACGGCGAAGAACATGCCGAGGTTGGCGATCGCACCATACAACCCACCCCCAGCTTGAATAACATCAGTCCACATCTGGTCAAACGACTCACTAACCGCCGCGCTGGCTGTCGCCCCTTGTTCAACAATCTGTGTTGCATCTCCAGACGCTGTTAGTAGTAACCACATGAGTCTTTCCTCATCAA
>DATNQP010000705.1:0-11503 GCA_036703965.1 Leptolyngbyaceae cyanobacterium | reverse complement strand
TCACTACGTTTGTCTGCTCTTTGCCCTACGCGATCGCTCCATGCGAGGGATAATTGCTAACTTCCCGATGCTGCTTTTGCGAACCTGCGACTATTTGGAGCGATACGCCGAAGACCTGATTCAGGATTTGGAAAAAGGGACTATTGCGAGTTGGCTAGAACTGGAACTCGGGGTGCAATCCCAATTGGAGAAGCAGTGGTCAGCTGACCCACAGCGTGCTCGTGAATTGCGGGAGATTTTGCAATCCGAGGGACGGCTTACGCCTAAATCAGTTTGGCCGGGTTTGTCCTTTGTTGCCACAGCACGGGGAGGAACATCGGATTTTTACTTCGAGCGCTTTCCCACCTATTTCGGTAATACTCCCGTATTTGGAGCTGTCTACTCATCCGCAGAAGCCACGTTTAGTATTTACCCAGATGTTGATACGGATGGCAGTGTTCTGGCAATTGAAAGCGGCTTTTTTGAGTTTGTTCCACAAGACCAATGGGAAGCAGAACATCCAAAAACACTCCTGGCAACAGAGGTAAAGGTTGGAGAACGATATCGTCTGCTGGCCACAAACTACAGCGGCTTCTATCGGTACGATATTGGTGACGTGGTGGAAGTAGTAGGGTTTTACAATACGGCTCCCTTAATTGTTTTCCGTTATCGGCGTGGAGGAATGCTGTCTGCAACCACAGAGAAAACCACTGAATATCATGTCACTCAGGTGATGCAAGCCTTGCAACAAGAATTTGGCTTGCCCTTAGAAGATTTCTGCATCACCCTCTCTGAGAGTGTTATCTCCCCCCACTATTTAGTAAATATTGAGCTGATCCCTGGTCACACCCTGGATAATCCCCAAGCCTTTCTAGCCAGTTTTGACAATAAGCTAAGGCAAGCTAATACCTCCTATGCTGTTAGGCGACCGAGTAATTTTATCCCTGCACCTCGGCTTCGTATTTTAGCTCCTGGCAGCTTTGCCATCCTACGTCAGCGTCAGCTGGAACGGGGAGTTCCCGATTCTCAACTGAAGTTTCCTCACATTAGCCAAGACCGGCAGTTTCTTGCTGGACTTGGGGTGGAGCAAGAAGTAAGGCTTCCAGATGATTCCCAGGGATATCCTTCTCAGTTGTTGCACATTTAAGAAGCTGTCTCTAAAGAAATGTAGCTCCCCCTAAATCCCCCTTGAAAAAGGGGAGTAAGAGAGCGATCGCACGTACTAGACTACGCTGAAATGTGGCGAATGCGATCGCTCTTCTAACACGCTACGCTAACGCAATCTGATGATGATAGAGCCATATAGCTACTCGCTACCCTTAGCTGAGAGGTTGAGGGTAAATTGGGATAGTTAATAACACTTTTGCTCTAGAACTTGCACTGCATCAGTCAAGGCGTCTTGAGGCAGGTGCATTTTTGTAATAAGGGGCGATCCGATATGCAAACGATAACCCTCTTGAAATAAAAACTTAGTACGTTCGGCACGGACTACAGCAGTCCACGGAATTAGTAAAGGGGGATGTCCGAGGCGAAGCAAGGGAAAAACACTCAAATATAACCCTTTGGAAGTGACGCCAATATTCAGGCAACCTTTGAAGCTTACCCAACCAACTCTACCGCTATACATGGATGACAAGTTGTTTGGGGGTGGCTGACGGGTTCGGTATTGCTTGGCAAGTTGGCTCCATCCACTGCCATAGGCGAACAGAAATGAAATAGCAACCCAATTGAAGGACAAGTTAAGTAAAAATAACCAAGGATTGAATGGCTTACTGCTCATTACGAAGTAAGAAACAGCGGTAATTATCAGCCAACCCAGTAAGGAAACCAGGAGTTTCATTGGTTTGTTGCCCTCTAGAGAGCCAATAGTCTAGCAGAGCGCGATCGCAATCTGAATATGATGGCACGATGACTCGTTGGCTACAGGTAAGTAGATGGGGATAATTAAACGTGGCTTGTCGTGAAAGGGGACTGGTGACTGGAGAAGAGTTCCCAGTCCCTAATCCCCAATCCCCAATCCCTAAAACTAGCAACGTTTATTTTCACCTACCTACTTAAGTTAACCAATTCAAGTTATCAAGTCTTAGTAATTGGCATCTCTCTTTAGTCATAAAAATCTATATTTAGTAATTGAGTTATTTTCAGCGCAAGACTAGCCTTCGATTTGTGCGATCGCATCCTTCGGCGACACATCACTATCGAGGAGAGACATAATTCCAGGTAGGTATTGATCCATCATCATCACGTTGGCATAAACGAGGCGTTTGATTTGGAGAAATGTCAGATTAGCGCCTTCAACGTCAATGCTGGTTTTGTAGCGTATTTCCCCATCGGTAAAATCTAGTTCAAAGTTGCCGATAATCATGCCGAAATTAGCTCTGGCAATGAATTCTGCTATAGCTAAATTCTTGGTTTCTGGCACGTTAACCGGGCAAATTGAGTAAAAGACAAATTGCTGTTGTTGTTCTCTTGCTTTGGCGTAGCAAGTCCATTTACCGTTTTGACCTTGAAAAGCAAGGCGCAAGGTTGGTTCACCTTGAATTTTTGTATAGGCCCAGTCGTCTTCCGTGAAGAAATTGATGATTGCTTCAAAAATCTTTCTACTGGAAAAAGCCTGCTGGCTGATTTCAGTTTGGCTAGAATTAGCCAATTTTTCACTAGCTTTTACCATTTCCTCAAGCAGCTGAGAAATAGCCTCTTCACCAATTGCTGATAAGCTGGTATCAACCCATGTTTCAAATTCTTTGGTGGCTTCTTCAAGTGCCTGAGAAATTGCTGATGTACTCATTTCCGACAGATTAGCTTCAGCCCAATCTTTGAAAAAATTGATGATGGCATCGTTAATTTTTTCGCTATCAATGCTGTCGGTAGTCATTGCAGAGGGACTGAGATAATCCCAAAAGGTGAGGTAGCCTGTCTCAACGGGTTCGCGAGGCTGTTTGACTTGCAAGGCTAACCAACTTTCGGTAGATAGCAAGGGGTTGTCTGGCTGTTCTTGGCTTAAGCTTTTGAGATAGGCTGGTACATCATCAAGGTGGGGGGTGAGGTGTGGCAGTAAATCGGGTTTTAAAGTTGCGGTAATTTCGATATTGGGTTCGCTTAAGAATTCTCCGTGTGAAAGGGTGCCGCGTAATTCGGGTTTAAGGTTGAATAATGCCTCGGTGTCGATACGTTGATAGAGTTCTGGGGTTACTTGGAAGGTGAGGCGGGACTCAATGAGAGTATCGTCTTGTTTGGTGAAGGTGAGAGTTTGTGGGTGAACTATTATGGAAGTGTGGGAGGGAGTTTGTAAGGTTAGTTCGGTGTCTAGTTGATGAGTTTCAGTGTGGAGGGTCATGGAAATACATCCTGACTTTGTTTAAATTATAATCTAATGCAAGCGTTGATTTCTTCCTACCCCCGTCTAGAGATCATCAATAATGATCAGATTTAAATACACTAAAAAATAGTAATCACAGTGGATTAAGGTATGGAGCGATTACAAAATATCCTCTCTCAACAACCAGAGCCAGACAATTGGGAAGAACTGATTGAATGTTTGGACAATTGGCAAGACTATGTTTCTTTATCTGCCGCTGTGGAGTACGCCCAGCAACAATTAACAAACTGGCCAGATTATCT
Source organism: Leptolyngbyaceae cyanobacterium (assembly GCA_036703965.1). GTDB lineage: Bacteria > Cyanobacteriota > Cyanobacteriia > Cyanobacteriales > Coleofasciculaceae > DATNQP01. The sequence continues at coordinate 7,903 of DATNQP010000705.1, read as the reverse complement.
GCGAACTCCCCCAAGTCGGCAATGGCAAGCTATCCAGGACGGTGCGCCGCTACCACGCTGGTGGAAACTGGTTCGACATATGAAATTGGGGGCAAATGATAATATTCTCGACCCATTTCCTGTAGAGGGGCTAGAAAACATTACTTCCATCGGACTTGAAGAAGATATTTGTCTTTCAGCCCAGGAGTTAAATTTGCTGGGTAGGGTGAATAAACTCGGTGCTTTGCGATGGTATGACTTGATTGAATCGTTGGAAGAATTACCTGAGGATGAGCCTATAGATGAGATTTTAGAAGCAGCCGATCGGCAACTAAGTAACCTGCCGGATGAAAAGCGTAGCGTTCCCACACAGTACTGGAAAGAGATTCGAGAGGGAACAGAACCTATTCCTCGTTGGTGGAAGTTGGTGCGACACCTCAAATTAGGCGAAGATGATGGTGAACTATCGCCCATTGAGGCATTTACAAACCTCACCTCCATTGATATCAGCAACTCCCATTTGATCTCTATCGAACCGTTGCTAGAACTTACCAATTTGACCTCTCTCAAATTAGTAGATGATTTAGTCCCTTTTGATATTGAGCCGCTCACCAACCTGACGCAGCTTGTCTCGCTCAGACTTGCACTTCCAGAACTAACCGATGTGAATCAACTTGCCGAACTTAAGAATTTGGAAAAGCTCGACCTTTCCTATGGATTTGAACTGACCAATATTCAAAGTTTAGCTTCTTTGAAAAAACTCTCATGGTTAAGTCTGGAGGAGTGTAGAGAACTTACCGACTTGACACCCTTAAGCGAACTCACTGATCTGAGGTATCTTGATTTGAGCAATTGCAAATCTATCACAGATGTATCACCTTTAGGGGGACTAAATCCGCTTCAGTTTCTTGACCTCACTGGTTGCGATGCGTTGACCGACTTTTCACCCCTTGCAGGATTAACAAACTGCGATATTAAAACATAAATTTCATCCAGAATCCTAGTTTTTACTCAATACTCAGAACTTCCATCAAGAATTTTTTAACGGCTTCTGCCGATTCTTGGGCAATCTTAATTACAGGATCGTAATCGTCTGTATCCTGCAAGTTCTTCTTGGTTTCCTTTTTGAGAGCAGCCTCACCATAATTAGGCAACTTGGTATACTCTTTTAAGTTCTGTTTCAGTTGCCCAGGCTCATATCCGAGCAACTCATTAGCAAAGTAATGCTCGTAGACATCCGTAATCGCAACGCCTCTTCCTGATACAGTTTTTTTGCTTCCGGGGTAGGCCGCCATTACGCGCCTTATCCAATAATTTTTCTTGGCATGGGTTTGCGAACTTTCAAACAAAGCCTTTATATGTTCCTCTGTTAACTCTTTAATTTCTCCTCCTATCCAATTTATATTAAGTTGAACTTCTTTCCCGTCAATTGTTGTTGTAAATCGCTCACTGTTAGTTTCAATAGCAGCATCAAGATCAAACACTGCATCCTTGCTTGTCAAATTCCTTTTTTTTCTAAGATTACGGAGGAGCGCTTGACCTTCTGATGTTCCTTGGTTGCTTGTAAAATGAGCTTCTATTTTATCTTTACCAGGTAGGACTCTGACGATTGTGTTAGGTTCGGGGAAGTAAACCGTAGATGGGTTCACTTTTGCCATAGCTTGACGGATAGCCATATCAAGCTTGTTTGCAGCAGACCTCAATACATCCTCAGTTTGTCCGCCAAGACCTTTCATTCTAAATTCATATCCACCGCTAATAATCGCAGGAGGCGTGCCATTTTTAGAAGTATGCTCTTTGATAATCTTGTCGTACCTTTCAAACAGAGTAGTAGCCATCTCTTGTACTGGAATTTCGGCATCACCTTGTTGTTTATTGGGAGGTGGATTTAGGCTCACCGCATCAGGATCGGCAATCAACACGTATACCTCGTTTCCACCTGCGCCCAATTCTGTTCGGAATTGAGCTGTTAAATTATGTTGTGTAATAGTTTCTCTGAATCCATCATAAGGAAGGATGGTCTTTAATTTGGTTGCTTCGTAATTGTTTACAGCTTGCTTCTCTTGGTCAGTTAGGCTTTTATATGCGGTTCGTACTTGACCTAAATCAGCTTTACCCCCGCCCTGTTTTTCCCATTGAGCCTGCCACAAGAAGCCCAAAACTCCCAAGCGGAAATTGTTCCATCCGTTAGTCTGTACTTTTTGTTCAACTGCTTCTTTGTTGTTATCTTTTGTAATACTATCGTAGGCATTAACTCCCACAACAAGCCCGAAGCGCTTCTTAGCTGCATCAGGTGATTTGAATCCTTGGTTAAGATACAGTTGGGCAATAGCTTGAGGTGATTTGTCGCTCGCTGCTGTGGGAACGTTTGCTACATAGCAAATTTCTTCTTTATTAGTTGGTTTTTCGGCAATCATATTTGAAGCTACTTTGAATGGTTTCTGTACTTGTCCTTTTTTACTAGATATCTCGTACCCAAACTTTTTCAAAGCATCTTCCTTTCCTATTTCGTCAAATTTGCGTTTCTTTGTCTTGTCTTTGGGATTGATCTCCACCTCTACGTAATAGGCACTATCGCTGTCCTTCAACAGCTTCGCTGATTTTAGTCGATACTTAGATTCAAGTTCTGGCAATTTTGCCCTAACTGTATCAGGTGTGGCTCCCTGTTGTTCCATTATTTGCTCTGCTTCGGCGGCTGCTTTGTCCACATCTGCTTCCTTCTGCTGCTGGGTTCGTTCGTCAGATTTCCCGTCCTTATTATTCTTCGTATCCTCACTCCTACCCAAAAAACTCTTACCCTTCTCCACGACAAAATTCGCCACCTTAGTCATGGCAGTTTCTATCGGAGACTGAATCTTCTTAATAACATTCTTAATCTGCTCACTAATCCCACCCAACCCAATTAATCGCGCCAGGAAACTAATCATAACGGGAAGCGTCCGCCCCATCGTCTGTTCTACATAAGTAGCCGCCCCAGCAATATTCCCCGCCGCTATGGTACCAATGGATGCAAACACCGCCTCCCCTAGTGCCGCAATTTGCGAACCCCGCTCGATAAAGAACATCACGGTGTTGTAAATCGCCATCACCGCCTGGATAACTGCACCCGCCGGATTAAACATTGAAAGCAACTTGGTAATCGCAGCGGTGATAATACTGTTCTGCACCCATTCACGGATACCGCCCATCACCATCTCTTGCAGCCCACCAGTAAATTCCGTTATCTTCTGCCAAGCTGCACCTAGTCCCTGAGTGACAATCATCATCAGGAAATCAAACACTTTCTCAAGCTTCGCTACCTTTGGCTCACCAATCAGCTTCACTAACATCCCCCGCATTCGCTGATAGGTTAGACCCAAAACTTGCAGGACAAGCGAGACAATTCCTTTGAGGTCAAACTGCGCTGGCAGAGCCAACCCAGTACCCGCTAAAGCCCCAAACAACCAACCCACTAAACCTGTTTTGAGGTGGGTATTAATATTACCAGAAAACTTCTGGAAGCCACCCTTCACCGCCCCGACGAGATTGCCGATAAATTTTACTGGGTCGCTAACAATGGTGTTGAACACACCACCCGCGCTGCGGATGATACCCATCACCTTGGCACCGCCGCCACCCATCACGCCTTCAAAGACGAATTCCATCACCTTCGTGCCAGCATTGACGGCAAAAGTCTTGATTCGCCCAATGGGTTCAGTGAAAACGTTTTTAATCTTCTCAAAAGCTCCGCTGGGACTGACTAAATCGCTCATTCCCACAGAGTCCCAAGCTTTCTTGAATAATCCTTTAATCGTTCCCCAGGTCAGATTGAGTTTAGTGATTTGTTCATTAAACCAGTTATAGGCTTTATCGATCGCACCTGATTGTTGTAAATTGGCAAAAAATTCTTGACCCTTTGGTACTAGGCTAAGGACGCCACGAATCAGGTTAGTTCCATTTCGCTCTACGGGTGCTTCATTAATTGGATCTTTACCCAAGAGTACTGTTAGCAAAGAATAGCCGGGAATGCGAGTAGCTAGCTGCGCCACTGGACTCAGTATCTTGCGTTTTGCTTCTTCTATTGAGGTAGGTATGCCAAGAAAATCTCCTTGGATACGAGGACTGACAGAACTTACATCCAATGAAGTGTATTGCTTTGCCTGAATCGGTTGTGCTTCTGTCTCCTCGGCTGTTGCTTCTGGCTTGAGGCGCAGTTCCTTATTGAGACTGAGTTGGGAAGCATCACCAGGCAGCGCTTTAGCCACAAGGGTTTCTGCGGGTTGGACTTGCTTATTTAGGGTCACTTCCCCTTGGTGATTGGAAAGTTCCTTAGCTTGAAGCGTTTCCTGTTCTTCTTCCTTGGCTTGTCGTTGCACTTGCTTATTCAGCCGCACCGCCCCACCCTGTTGAATCGTGTGCGTCAACTCATGCGCTGTCAACTCATTGTTACCAGGAGACTTTCCAGCCCCATAATAAATATCACTACCATGAGCAAACGCCTGTGCCCCCAACTCCTTATTCATCTGCACCGCAGTCGAGTCGGTATGCACTCGCACACTACTAAAGTCAGCGCCGAAGCGAGGCTCCATGAAAGATCGAACTTCATTGGGTAATGGACTACCCCCACCCTTGCTCCCATTGAGCTGACTTTCGACATTACTACCCGCAAGAGCGTTGCCATTTCCCGCCCGTTGCAGCAATGACTTAGCTTGAAGCGGTTCCTCCTGCTCCTCACGAAGGCGCTGAACCAGAGGAGTAATCGAGTCGGCTAAAGACGACCTTTGCACCGATGGATCTTGCTCTTCCTCCTCTCCTTGCCGCTGAATTGGCACGGAATTAGTCGGTGCAACACTCATCGACATCACTTGAGCCGCTACCGAGTCAGCTTCCTGCTCGTACTTATCCCCAGGAGCGCCCACACTGAGCTTGCCCTGGACGGATTTCACGTCGTCTTCTGGATCTTCTTCCAACTCTTCTTGGCGCTGAATAGCTCCCGCTTCTAGCGACATCTCCTCGTCAGATTCCTCTGCTTCCATCCCCTGAGAGTGCCGTTCCGACTCGCTGTTGTCACCATGTCGCTGAATCGCTCCCCCATTAGCCGAGTTATCATCGTCATCGCCTGCCTCTCCCGACTCACTCGTTCGCTGGAGCGTTTCTGTCTCATTCGACATTTCATCGGAGTCTAACTCCTCCGACTCGGAGGAAGATTTTTGTACTTCTGTCTCAGCCTGAGTCTGGACATTCGCGCCCATCGTCTTGAGCAGGTTAGCCGATATAGCATCCCTATCAAATCTGGTATAGGTGGGGATTTCCTGTGCTTCGGATTCCTCCGTATCGGCTTGAGGCTGGATAGAAAAAGGGCGGGGTCGAAAGAAGCTTTCACTTTTGTGGTGATCGAAAGCGGGACTTTCTTCTGACTTAGGCTTTTGTGATTGCGTCTTAGTCTGACTCTGGACATTCCCATCCATTGACTTGAGAAGTTTAGCTGAGATAGCGTCCCGGTCAGCTCTGGAATACGCGGGGATTTCCTGTTCTTGGGCTGAGTCCGTATCAGCTTCAGCCGGGATAGAAAAAGGACGCGATCTAAATAGGCTTTCACTTTTCTGGTGCTGGAAAGCGGGATTCCATGAGGAACTGTCCTTTTGCACTTTTTCGTAGACCATATTTCCCCCAGCTTCCCCACCATTAGGAAGTCTTCTCTAGTTTGGCTTTTAGTATATACCTACATAGCCTTTGTCAACTATCTAACGAAAAAGATTTAACATTAGTAAAAGAAATATCAATAAAGTCTAAGTATTAAGTGTGTCGAATTTAGTCTTTTTTCGTAGAGTTTCTAATAGATTGCAGGTTCCAAATTCATTCTTACAATGGGGCTGTTCATCCACAAGTTCTCCAAAGTCCTATGTCACTTTAGCTTTTCTTTACAAACAGCCTCTAATAAAATCTGCTGCAACCTGTTGAAATTGTTCGTTAGTTAATCGAATTGGTGCGATCGCCTATTCTCGATGAATAAGCTTCAAAACAAATAGTACAATTGTTCTATATTATCTCAAGGCGATCACATAAACTAACAGCATCCTGAATTCAATAACCGCTACCGCGTCGGCGCAAACAGCAAAAGTCCAGTAACAAGTGCTATCGTCGCGGCTGCATAAAATACCCCTTCTAATCCGCCATAACCTAGCACTGGACCTAGCACTATAGGGGAAAGAAATTGCCCTAGAAAGCCTGCACCCGTTCCCGCTGCCAAAACACTAGACCGAAGGTCTGAAGGAGCCAAAGAAGCCAGAGTGCTGTAAAGGGTTGGTAGCACTATCCCAAATCCCGCCCCAAAGAAGATTGCTGTTAACACAATCCAGCTGATTTGGTGCAGGAGCGGAATCGTCATCAACGTCAAAGCCATCAGTCCAAACCCTGCGGCTGTAGCTTGAGCCGCGCCTAAGGTCTTAGCTAGCCATTTAGCACAAAATGCTGATATAATAGCTGCCCCTATTGCTCGTGAGGCTAAAACAATCCCATTGAGAGCCGCCCCTGCCCCAATGGTCACCTTGAGGTAAAGGGGAGCATAAATCACGACTGCATACATAGCAACAGAGGCAAGACTGAGGGTAAGTAAGAGTCGCAGGGTATAGGGATGCGCCAAAACGTCTCTCAGCTTACTACTGGAATCTTTCGCAATCGGTTTTGCCTTGATCTGCTGCTTGTCCTTGAGTACTAATGCGGCTAAAAGAGCGAGAGGTAGTCCCAACCCATATAGAAGAAAGGCAAATTGCCAATGAGTTGAACCAACCCAGCCGCCCAAGAGTGGGAAGGCAATGCCAGTAATAGTCAGGGTACTGGTAGCATAGCCCAAGGCTTGCGATCGCTTCTCGCCTTCATACATACTCCCCAGCAACCCGAGACTCGCGGCGGCAATGCCACCACTGGCTGCCCCCAATAACCCTCGCACGACTAACAAGGGACCGAGAGTGTGCAGTAAGGCTCCCGCCATACCAAACAGTGCGTAGAGAATTAGTGAGGGAACCAGTACCCGTAATCGACCCACCTTATCTGCCAAGATTCCCAGGGGCGGGCTGAACAGGGCAATCGTCAAGCAATGCATGCTCACCAAGTTACCTGCAAACGCTGGATTGAGGTGGAGTTGTTGCACCATCTCTGGGAGAATTGGAGCAACGACTCCCCCCGCCATTGTCGTAAGGGAACCTGCTACTAACAGCACTAACAGCCTGGAATCACGCAACATCATCAACAGAAACACCTAAAATCTTTAAGTAACCATACAGTAGACACTATCGATTCAGGATTATGAGACGCTTGACAGGGCGATTTTGATTCTCAGGAACAAAATTGATTGACTTAAAGGAACATCGGAAGCTAAATATTGTCAGATAAACAGGCACGAGAGGGACGATTAATGGAACTGGCTACGACCCTAACAAGCCAGACAGTTCAAAATGCTGTCAGAGAGGTGGGTATCAACCCCAATTACTGGTATGCGGTGGGTTGGGCAAGCCAACTCAAGCCGAAGGACATCATGCCTGTAGTGATTTGGCAACAAGCGATCGCCATTTATCGTGATCAAGAGGGTCAGCTTCATGCCTTAGAAGACATCTGTCCCCACAAAGGAGTTGCCCTCCACAAAGGCATAGTGCAAGGGTGTCACCTCACTTGTGCTTACCACGGCTGGGAATTTAATGGCAGTGGTCAATGTGTCAGCATTCCCTACCTCCCCAAAGAACAAAAGCTTCCCCGCGCCCAAGCCCATAGCTTTCCAGTCCTGGAAAAATATAATCTCATCTGGGTCTTCCCTGGTGACCCTGCCTTAGCTGCAACCAAAGAGCCTCCTACAATGGCTGAATTTGACCAGCCCGACTGGTTAATGGTGCCTATCGTTGGTCACATGAAGGCACATTTTTCGATTTGCAATGAGAACGCCATGGATGTT
>DATNQP010000704.1:0-5952 GCA_036703965.1 Leptolyngbyaceae cyanobacterium | reverse complement strand
GTCACCCTGCGCCCTGACAACACCCGTCAGCTCAATGAGCCAATAGATGAACGCTTGATGCGCCAAATCATTGAGCAGGAAAAACCCGCTTTCTGCACCTATGAACTTTATATTGTTTCTAGTCCTTAGTCCTCAATTAGGAATTGGGTATTAAAAATCAGAGACTGGGAAGACATGACCATTACGTTACTCTCTCTAGTCCCCAGCCCCCAATCCCCAGTCCCCAGCCCCCACAAATTATGACTAAACTCTGGCCTCCCCCTCCCATACAGCCTTTTGACCGCCTCCAAGTCACGGATGGTCTCCTGATGAATGCCGAGCGCTGGCGGCTAGCTCATGAATACCACCGACAGCGCCAAAATGTTCATTACCAGTCTCTCAACCAGCCAGGAATTGTCTGTGGTTTGGGTGTTCACATCATTGCACCACCAGCGGATGTCCGCGCTCAATACCGAGACGGACGTTGGCTACAACTCCAGCCAGGAATGGCGATTGACCTGTTTGGCAACTTTATAATTGTTACCGAACCGGAGAATTACCGGATTGTGTCCGAAAATCGCAGTCCTAACCCCCTGATGGTTTACCTAACCATTAGTTATGTAGACCCCGAAAAATTACAATTACGCCGCAAAGATCAGGGGGAACTCCTTAGGGAAACGTTCCGAATCGATGAAAAGAGCAGTTCCCCCAGCGAAGCAGAAGTAGAGTTATGTCGGATTCTCTTGCCAGCCTATGTAGAGGAAGGCATCGCCGCACCTGTACAACTGGAAAATCCCATCGATGTCTTCTTCCCTGGATATAACAACTTAGACCTACGTTACCGCATCCAAGCGCGATCGCGTCCCCAATCTGTTGTACGGGTTGCTCAAGTAAACACCAGTCAGTTTGAGAGTACTTCTGTACAACAATTTTCTAATCTCTCTTACCTACTCCAATCTGTTGAAGCACTCTACCCAGCGATGGGCGCAGCCGATGAGATTGGGCAGGTAACTCTGCTAGCTGCTTCATCACAGAGCAACTTGCTAGACTATGACGTACTTTACCTGAAAGCTCAACCATCACTGTTGTTGACAGAGGGAGAATTGGAAGCTCTCAGGAGTTATTTAGAGACAGGCGGAGTTCTCTTGGTAGATGCTGATATAAAGGGGACAAGACTGGAGGAACTCAGAGCAATCAAGCAACAATTACAAGAAGCGATCGCTCGCATCGATATAATTGCTAACATTCCAGACTCAAACCAGGATAAGCACCTGGCAGCGATAACAAGAATCAGACCAGAACTGGAGGCTGAACTGGAGGCAGCACAAGCCGAACTGGACGCGGAAATTAATGATGTCTGTGTTGTCTTTAAAAACTTCGCTCAACAGTTAGGAACTCCTTTAGAGAACCTGGAAAATCTGAGCTGGCACCACCCCCTGCGGACACAGCCTTTTCTATTTGCGGCGCTTCCTACCATTAATGAACAGCCAATTCAACTATTGACTGGGGGAGGGATTGTCGTCATCATTGGTGATTTGTCATCGGCTTGGGGATTGGATGAAAAGCGACCTATCCCGCGAGAAACGATTCGTACCGCCCAGGAAATGGGAATTAACCTTCTGCATTTCGCTTGGCGCAAGAGGCAATTAACACCATTGCCGCAACAGGATACTCGACCTGTCCAACCGCCAGAGAAAGCCGAGAAAGAGAAGCCACCACGTTCTCAGCGCCTTCAGAGCGCGTTGGACAAATTGATTTAATAGCAACAATTAGCTCAATACGAGGGAAGATCTGATGCCTTCGCACTCCATCCGAAAACCTTCCATCTCAATTCGACTGAAAATACCGCTACTGATCGTCACTCCCCTGATCACGGCAATTGTGCTGACTGGATGGCTGGCGTTTCGGAATGGGCAGCGAGAAGTTGATAACCTCGCTAAGAAGTTGAGTAGCAAAGTCAGTACTCAAATCGAGCTGAATGTCCAAGCTTACTTCAATAAATCCCAACTGATCCATCAAGTAAATGCGGCTGCTATCCGTAGCGGTAGTTTAAATGTTGAGAACTTTCAACAGCTAGAAAGCTACTTCTGGAATCAGATTCAACAAGGCAATTTATTGAGTAGCATTTACTTCGGTAATGAACAAGGAGACTTCATTTATGTTGAACGCCTTGAGGATGGGACAACTGTTCTCAGGGTTAAGGATAAGTCCACAGGTGCTCAAAGGAAGACTTATACTCTCGATAGCCAAGGCAAGCGAGGTAAATTAACTGCAAGTCAAGAATACGACCCTCGTACTCGACCTTGGTACGTGACAGCCAAGGAGGCAGGTAAAGGGGCGTGGAGTCCAATCTACAAGTTTGCCTCTCAACCCATCCCTGGGATTACCTCAGTTATGCCGATCCTTGATCAGGGTACACTCCGAGGCATTTTGGGGAGCGATCTAAGTCTAAAGCGCATCAGTGAGTTCTTGAGCAAGCTGGAAATTAGCAAGTCGGGAAAAGCATTCATCATTGAGCGATCGGGCGAAATTGTAGCAAGTTCGATTCCCGATACACGATTTATTAACTATGATGGGAGGCTTTTGCAAGCTACCCATAGTAGTCAACCGTTAATTATCAAAAGTACCGCGCAGCATTTAAGAGAAAAGTTTGGCAGCCTCGACCGAATTGACGGGAAACAGCCACTATCCAGCTTTTCTCTTGATGGTAGCAATCAACTGGTTAACGTCGCCCGACTACAAGATGATTGGGGTCTGGATTGGCTGATTGTGGTCGTCATTCCTGAAGCAGATTTCATGGACGAATTCAATTCTGCTGCTTTGTTTACCCTCTTCGTCGGTCTGGCAGTTGCAGGGGTGGCAGCTTTTTTGGGACTTATTGCTGCCCAGCGGATTATCCAGCCGATTTTTACTATTACTGATGCAGCGGCGGCAATTGAGGCTGGAAGGTTTGAACTCAAATCTTTAGAAGCTGTTACTAAGCGAGATGACGAACTAGGAAAACTGGCACGGATTTTTCAGCATATGGCTGTTGAAATCTATGACCGTGAGCAACAACTCAAGCAACAGGTGCAAGAACTTGACCAGGAGATTGGTAAATTCAAGAACGATAAACAAGTAGTTGGGCTAAATGAGACAAGCTATTTCGTAGATTTACTGCAAAAAGCGAGAAACTTAAGAACTCAAACAAAAGAGCGTGGTAGATAAATTCGCTTAGCTACTTTAGCTGAATCATTGTCGGGTGAAGCTTTTATCCCTATTCAAATCAATCTAGAAAAACAAAAAAAGGTTTGGGTAGCGACTCTTGAAGTTGAAATATCACGGCAGAAAGGAAAGAGAATTATGGCACACCTTAACTGGAGGACTAAGAAGGCGTTGGTCTAACAAATCTTTAAAAACCTTTATTGAGGCTTTAGAAGCGTTTCGGACAGTGATCGCCCTAAAAAGGCAAGTACTCAACAATGTTGAGCCATTCATCAGGTTCTGAGGTGAGAGCAATGACTTCTAAATCTTTGACAAACTGCCCAATCGTACCTCCTAACTGATGTCCGAATATCAACCCTGAAAACTCTCGTTCCTGACGCTGCCAATCTTCAGCTAATGCTTTGAAGCGGATATCTTGAGTAAATAAAACTCGACCCAGCGTACTAGCGCGTTCCAACAGTGCTTCATCGGCTAACTCGGCTGAATCATCTTCAATGGCTGTAAGAACATCTACACCACGACGGCGCAACTGATCTGTAATAGATTGAGGAACATGAACATCCATGTAGAGTGCAATTGCCACTTACAACAGCCCTCTTGCCCGCATCCTGACAAAGAATGGAGAAGGCAATGCTTGAGCTTTTGCCTGTTGTGCTTCCTCCCATTCCATGCGGATATCGCGCTCAACCTCATCCTGATGATCGAAGTAATACACCATCGCGGCATGAGCTTCTGATAGCGTCAGATAAGGGTGCTGTCGGCACATTTCTTCAACTGACCAACCATAAGCTAAATAATCCATGACAATCTGAGCGACACGCACACGCGGTATTCGCTGTAACCGTGCAGGTTGACCTTCAGCTTTCTCGATGTGAGGATAAATTACTCCTGATGTCATGGCATTTGTTATCAGTCCCTACTGAAGCCTAGAATAACAAGTCTGACTGGGCAGAGCTATTTTCCGTCTTTTGTTATTTCCGGGAAGGAGCCACGATTTTTGTAGGGGCGATAGCGACGTAAGGAGCGTCAGCATTCTTACCAAAAACTTTGGTACGAAGCCCAGAAACCTTATCCAAGAATGCTTCGCCCGGTGTCTTCGCCCGAAAGTAACAAAAGAGGCATTTGGGTAATGGCTCTTGGCGAACTTGAGGTTAAGCCACAACAGAAAGTTGGCGAAGGTCCTGAATTTCAGGTACAGTCCGTCCGACCGACTGTGCTACAGGTCGTAAGCTGTGAACCAAGTCCACCATGTCTTCTAGGGAAAGCGCCTGACGTGCATCCGAAACTGATTTTTCAGGTTCTGGGTGACACTCAATAATCAGTCCATCAGCTCCACAGGCAACAGCACCTCTTGCCAGTGCGGCTACTAATTCCCGCTTCCCAACGGCATGAGAGGGGTCTACAATGACCGGCAAGTGAGTAAGCTGCTTAAGCGCCACTACTGCCCCTAAATCCAGTACATTGCGTGTGTAGGTATCGAAACTGCGGATACCCCGTTCACATAACACAACCTGAGAATTACCGTGGCTCAGGATATATTCTGCTGCCATGACGAACTCCTCAATGGTGGAAGCCAGTCCCCGCTTGAGTAGTATCGGCTTGTCCACCTGACCCAGTGCTTTGAGCAAATCGAAGTTTTGCATGTTCCGGCTGCCAATTTGAAGCATATCAGCGTGGGCAACAACAGATTCAATTTGAGCAATAGACATTACCTCCGTTACAACCGGAATGTTGTAACGGCGGCGCACATCCGACAAAATCTCTAGTCCTTCCAGTCCTAATCCCTGGAACGAGTAGGGAGATGTCCGGGGTTTGTAAACGCCACCCCGCAGTGCCTGAACGGGGGCTTGGTTCAGCTGAGTGGCGACTATCTCCATCTGTGAGCAACTTTCGACGGTACAGGGACCCCCAATAATCACAAGCTCTGCACCGCCGAAGGCGACTTTTTCTGAGAGTCTGACAATTGTCTTGTGTTCAGGGTGAGAAACGAGTGCTAGTTTGGCATTCAACATGGTTAAGATTCCTTTGCAAGATAGGCGGACAAGAAAAAACCCGGTTCCCTGAGGGTTCCGGGTTGTAGTGAAAAGTTGGCGCGACTTTACCTACCCGGAACTTCTTCGGGGCCAAAAGTAAAAGCTATAAAACCAGCTGCCAAGATAGGTTGTCACGTTTTGCTCCTGTTGCTTTTTTGCCTTAAAAAACAAAAGACCGCAGATTTTGTTCTGCGGTCCACCGGGCGGTTCCATGCAAAGCTGGATTCACTGCCGGTGAACCTTCATAAACCAAAAGTAAAAGTAATTGCTGCTGGTAAACATTGCTTTGCGCCGGAGCGGGGTAGTCGGTTAGATACCTTTATCCTGCTCACCCTAGCAAGTCTGGTAGGGCTAAGTCAACACCTGTCGAGGTGAAGTTCCATCTAAATGTCCTGCTCCCCTGACATTTATCGCTCTAGCTGGGTAGATAAGCTTAGGAAGAGGCTGTTTCTTGCATAAATGTAGCTCCCCCTAAATCCCCCTTAAAAAGGGGGACTTTCAAGAGATTTTCCCCCTTGAAAAAGGGGGGCTAGGGGGGAGAGCAAAATTTAAAACATGCCGTTGTATTTTAAATCTTATGTATGCCAAATTAATAGAGATTGAGTTATTTATAAAGTTACTCGAACAAACTTAAAATCCAAACAATAACTATAGTCACAATAAAAACCAAACAAAATCCCAACAAAGCGGTACTTTTTAAACTAAAACCAAAGCCAAATATAAAATGAGCGATTCC
>DATNQP010000703.1:0-7898 GCA_036703965.1 Leptolyngbyaceae cyanobacterium | reverse complement strand
GTTTGACGCCTTTGTTGACTCATCTAGAAGAAACTTAACAAATCGTAACGAATAAAGCCCCGATGGCGTTGTATAAAAGTTACCTGTAGGGGATCAATGACAGACAAAAGTTAAATAAAACACTGATTTATCAAGTCCACTCACTTCTCATAAAAGAATCAATTTCTCTCATAATTTAGGCAGGTTTGTTCAGTTACTCAATCTTTGGGTAATGCAATTATGTGAGTGAGTAGATTGAACTTGTGTATTAGCAGATGTCTGCTGTTGACCAATACCGAACTCATTCACAAGTTTTGAATGAGCTTGGCTTACCCAAACGGGAGCTTTTTAATCAGAACCCCACTTAACCAAGTCAGTAGGAGAATTCGTTCATGTTAGACGCATTCGCAAAGGTTGTTTCGCAAGCAGACGCCAAAGGTGAATTCCTGAGTACAGAGCAATTGGATGCTCTGACAAACATCGTCAAAGACGGCAACAAGCGCCTAGATGCTGTTAACCGCATCACCAGCAACGCCTCCACGATTGTGACAAATGCCGCTCGCGCTTTGTTTGAAGAGCAACCCCAGCTGATTGCTCCTGGTGGTAATGCTTACACAAACCGCCGGATGGCAGCTTGCCTGCGCGACATGGAAATCATCTTGCGCTATGTCACCTACGCCGCTATTGCCGGTGACTCCAGCGTTCTGGATGACCGCTGCCTCAATGGTCTGCGTGAAACCTATCAAGCACTGGGTACCCCTGGCTCTTCCGTGGCAGTTGGCGTTCAAAAGATGAAAGACGCTGCCATCAGCCTCGCCAATGACCCGAACGGCATCACCCAAGGCGATTGCAGCCAGCTGATGTCTGAAATCGCAGGCTACTTCGACCGCGCAGCTGCTGCTGTTGCCTAAGCAGACCTGTTTGCTAAAAAACTTGAAACTAATAGGGAGATACCTCAAGAATGAAAACTCCAATTACTGAAGCGATCGCTGCTGCTGATACCCAAGGCCGTTTTTTGGGCAACACTGAGTTGCAAGCTGTTAACGGTCGTTTAGACCGCGCCGCAGCCAGCATGGAAGCTGCCCGCGCACTGACCAGCAATGCCCAACGGCTGATCGACGGTGCTGCTCAAGCAGTGTATCAGAAGTTCCCATACACCACCCAAACCCAAGGACCTAACTACGCTGCTGATAGCCGTGGTAAGTCCAAGTGTTCTCGTGACATCGGTCATTACCTGCGCATCATTACCTACAGCTTAGTTGCTGGTGGTACAGGCCCACTGGATGAGTACCTCGTTGCTGGTTTAGATGAAATCAACCGTGCATTTGAGTTGTCCCCCAGCTGGTATGTTGAAGCCCTCAAGCACATCAAGGCCAATCATGGTCTGAGTGGTCAAGCTGCTAACGAAGCAAACACCTACATCGACTACGCAATCAACGCCCTGAGCTAATTTCTCAAGGCGTGCCCGGAAAGGTATGCAGGTGAAACGCTTTGAACTAGTGCTTCAACTGCTTATCTCTCCGGGCTTTGTTGTATCTATGGTTGCTAGTTGTTGGTTGTTGGCAGATTCAAAGCAACAAATAACAAACAACAAAAGACAAAAAAGCTTGCTTGTTGGGAGAATTAAAACAAATGGCAATTACAGCAGCCGCATCACGGCTAGGCACATCGGCTTTTAGTGATGCGCCGAAAATTGAATTACGCCTCAATGCCACGAAAGAAGACATCGAAACGGTGATTCGTGCCGTCTATCGGCAGGTTTTAGGCAACGACTATTTGATGAAATCTGAACGACTAATCAGTGCTGAATCGCTTCTGCGCGATGGCAAGATCAGCGTGCGAGAATTTGTGCGCAGCGTGGCGAAGTCGGAGCTATACAAAACCAAGTTTTTCTACAACAATTTTCAAACCCGGTTTATAGAACTGAATTATAAACATCTGTTGGGTCGGGCACCTTACGATGAATCAGAGGTGGTCTATCACCTAGACCTATACCACGAAAAGGGATACGAAGCGGAAATCGATTCTTACATCGACTCAGTGGAGTATCAAAGCAATTTTGGCGACAGCATCGTCCCTTACTATCGGGGCTTTTCGACGCAAACAGGGCAAAAAACTGTCGGCTTTAACCGGATGTTCCAACTTTATCGCGGCTATGCCAATAGCGATCGCGCCCAGGTAGGAGGCGCAGCCTCTCGCTTAGCGCGTGAACTCGCGAGTAACCGGGCATCCTCAATTGTTGGACCTTCCGGTAGTAACCAGAACTGGTCTTTCCGGGCATCTAGCGATGTTGCTCCTCAAAAAGCGCTCGGTAACGCTGTTGGCAAAGCCGATCGCGTCTATCGTATTGAGGTGACCAGTCTGCGCGGACCAGGCTATCCCAAGCTACGCCGCAGCAGTACCGTCTTTATCGTGCCCTACGAAAGGTTATCCGAAAAGGTACAGCAAATTCACCGTCAAGGTGGACAAATCGTCAGCGTGACACCAGCTTAAAATCGGGACTGGCGACTGGAGGCTGGGGACTAAGCAATTCCCCAATCCCTAATCCCCAATCCCTAATCCCATATAGTCCAGATTAGGAGATATCAAAACAATGTTTGGTCAAACAGCAGTAGGTACCGGTGGTCTTAATTCAGCAGCTAGCCGCATCTTTCGTTATGAAGTAGTGGGCTTACGTCAAAACGATGAAACCGATAAAAATAATTACGAAATTCGCAACAGTGGCAGTGTGTTCATGACGGTGCCTTACTCCCGGATGAACGAAGAAATGCAGCGCATTACTCGGCTGGGTGGCAAAATCGTCAACATTGAGCCGTTGACAGCTAAATCAGCCCTCAAGCCAGATAGTGAAAGCAACGGGCAAGCCTCATCCTCCAAAACAGAGGGCTGACCTAGTAATGCCGGATTTCGAGCCAGAGGCGTCGAGTGAGGCAGCTGCCCCGTCGCTAACAGAAGAAGAGGCGATCGCCAATCTGCGCGGCACAGACTTAAGTCTCCGCTATTACGCCGCCTGGTGGTTAGGAAAATTTCGAGTTTCTTCAAGCGCAGTGGTAGACGCCTTGATTGAAGCCCTGCAAGACGAAGCTGACCGGACAGAACTGGGGGGATACCCTCTACGGCGCAATGCCGCTAGGGCGCTGGGTAAGCTGGGTGACCGGCGAGCGGTACCAGGGTTAATCCACTGTTTAGGCTGCTCCGACTTTTATGTGCGAGAAGCCGCTGCCCAATCTTTAGAAATGTTGGGTGACCCAGCGGCTGTTCCTGCCCTGATGCAACGGCTTACTGGTGGGGTCGCTATTGCCGAACGAGTACCAGGACGCCCTCACCTGCAAGAACCCTGTGAAGCCTTGATGGAAGCCCTGGGTACCCTGCACGCAACTCAAGCAATCCCCCTGATTCAACCCTTCTTGGAACACCCCGTGAAGCGAGTGCAGTACGCGGCAACGCGAGCAATGTACCAGCTGACTGGGGATGATACTTATGGGAAACGTCTGGTACAAGCTCTACAAGGGACAGATGTTGTCCTGCGTCGAGTAGCATTATCAGACCTGGGTGCAATTGGTTATCTACCCGCTGCCGAAGCGATCGCCACTGCATCAGTGGAAAACAGCTTCAAGCTGATTGCTCTTAAAGGAGTCCTGGAGCAACTACTTGACTCAGAGGCACACAATACCCTTTCCGCTAACACCATCCGGGTCATAAACCTGATGGACTCGCTTTTATAGTGACAGGTTGCAGGTTGGTAGGTTAGCAGATTGTCAGGTGAGCAAGGCGAGCCGGTTAAGAGGTTGATAAGTTAGCCATTTAACTTCCAACCTTCCAACCTTCAAACTTTCAACCCTCTCAACGAGAAGCAGGGGGAAGCGACCCCTTTTCCTCTGCCGTGGAATGAAGTGGAGCAAGGGTCTGAGTCCCCCACTTCTACGATTGTGGCTTTCATTGAGTTGGGGATTCAGACCCCAACTCAATGTCCCCCCTGCTCCCTTCTCCCTGCCCCCTGCCTCTTCGTAGTCAACTTCCAACCCTTCAACCCTTCAACCCCTTGACTAATGACCGACTCTGCCCGTACCCAGGAACTCATTCAGGCTGTCGAACAGGCGCACTCTGACGATAGCTTAGTGGAATCTGTGCGGGCATTGGTAGCGAGTCATTCAGAAGAGGCGATTCCCACCCTGATTGCCGTATTTGGCTATAACAATCCAGGGGCGGCAGTGGTAGCGGTTGAGGGGCTGATTGAGTTAGGGGAAGCAGCCGTGATGCCGCTCTTAGAACAGCTAGATGATTACAACTACGGAGCAAGAGCGTATTCCATCCGAGCATTAGCCACAATCGCTGACCCCCGCGCCCTTGATGTTTTGGTCACAGCAGCGGCAACTGACTTCGCTCCCAGTGTTCGCCGCGCCGCTGCGAAAGGACTGGGAAACCTGCACTGGCACAAACTGACAGCACAAGAGGTGCCAGATGCCCAAAGGAATGCCTTAGATACCCTTCTACAGGTTTCCCAAGATGCTGACTGGGCGATTCGTTACGCTGCCGTTGTCGGCTTAGAAGCATTGGCAATTAGTGCAACTGACACTACTGCGCCAATTCAAAACCGGTTTGAGCAAATGCTTTCATCTGAAGCTGACGTTTCGGTGCGATCGCGAGTCCTACTGGCGCAACAGCGCTTGCAAGACGCTAAGGCGATCGCGTAGCGCTGCTGCGTGAAGCAAGGCGCAGATCACTGCCGCCGCTAACTGCTAAAAACCGGATTTTCTGTTCACTCACAAAAGGAAAACGATCTAGTAATGTCGATTCCTCTGCTGGAAGTTACACCAAGTTCTCAGAATCAGCGGGTTGAGGGCTACGAAGTCCCCAACGATGATGACCTTCAATTTTACCGCCTGACTCCTGTAAGCTCAGATTTTGAAATTAAGGAGTTAATCTGGGCAGGCTACCGACAAATTTTCAGTGAACATCTGATTCTTGAAAAATATCGGCAACCCTTCTTAGAATCTCAGTTGAAAAATCGTGCCATCTCCGTGCGAGACTTTGTCCGGGGATTGGGTAAGACTGATGTCTATCGGACACAGGTGGCAGAAACTAACGACAACTATCGATTAGTGGACATCACCTTCAAGCGATTTCTCGGACGTGCCACTTACAACAAAGACGAACAAATCGCTTGGTCGATTGTGATTGCTACCAAGGGATTATCTGGCTTTATTGATGCCGTGGTAGATGGCGAAGAATATCGCCAGAACTTCGGTGATAACATCGTTCCCTATCAGCGTCGCCGCTTCAAAGACCGACCTTTTAACCTGGTCAACCCTCGCTACACCGATTACTGGCGTGCTCGCCAGATTGGTTTAGAGGGGTCCTACTACAAAGTTCAAGTCAGCGGTCAATCAGTTCAACGGGGAGTTCGTCAAGCCATTCCCGACACCTTTTTGTCAATGGCAAGGAGTATTAGCCCCGGTGGTATGAACTATCAGCGGACGAGAGACCGGGCAATCTCCCAAGCCACAAGTAAGCCGCTTCTTGATACAACCCGGAACGCTGCCACACCACAAGCTGTTGTTGGTCGCACTGAGGTTGCCCTACCCTACCGCTACCTTTACAAGACGCCCACAACCTAGTGCCTTCGCACCAGCTTCGGTGTAGGGTCTGTAGCCAGTGGTCAATCAACCCCAGACAACTGGCTGACAACTAACAACTAACAACTAACAACTAACCCATGCCAATACCTCTGCTAGACTACAAACCCTCCTCGCAGAACCAGCGGGTTTCAGGTTACGAAGTCCCTAGTGAAGATACTCCCTGGATTTATCGGATTGAGAACTGCCTGGATCAGAATGATGTCCTAGACTTAATCTGGGCAGCTTACCGTCAGGTCTTGAGCGAACATGAAATCCTCCAATCTAATCGCCAGAAGCATCTGGAATCTCAGCTGAAAAACCGTGCGATTACCGTGCGCGACTTTATCCGTGGGATTGCCAAGTCTGACGCATTTTACCGCCTTGTTGTTGAGCCAAACTCTAATTATCGAGTGATTGAACTGACGCTCAAACGACTCTTGGGTCGTGCTCCTTACAACAAAGACGAAGAGATTGCCTGGTCAATCAAAATTGCTTCCCTCGGTTGGGGTGGATTTGTGGATGCCTTGCTCGATAGCCAAGAGTATCAAGAAAACTTCGGCGATAACACTGTGCCCTATCAACGCCGTCGCTACAAAGGTCGGCCCTTTAACCTGGTGACACCTCGTTACGGTGAATATTGGCGCGACAAACTTGAAGACACACGCTATAAGTGGGGCGCTATCAATAACTTCTTGGAGATGGCAAGGTCGATTAGCCCTAGAACCGTCACTAATACGGTTACCGTTGATACGTCTAGGATTAAGATTCCAGACATGACACGGGATAAACCGCAAGGAGTCCCCGTCTCAATTAGCCCTACTGCTAGTTTTCCACTGCGGTAATTTTGGCTTGGGGTTATTAGCTTTTCAGCGATCAGCTTTAAAAGTACAGTGGGATCACAGCCATCAACAAAAAAGCTGAAATCTGCTTCGTAGTTTCTAATACATACAGAAGGGAGATTTTCACATGGCATTGCCATTATTGAAATACAAGCCTACAACCCAAAACGTAAGGGTTCGTAGTTTTGGAGTCGCTGACGAAGACGAAGATACTCCGTACATCTATCGTCTGGAAGACAGCAATTCTCCAGCTGAGATTCTTGACTTGATTGGTGTGGTCTATCGCCAACTCTTCAGTGAGCATGCAGTTCTCCAAGTGAATCGTCAGAAGCATCTGGAATCTCAGCTGAAGAACAGGACACTTACCGTGCGCGAATTTGTGCGTGGTATTGCCAAGTCTCCGGCGTTCTACAACTTGGTCGTTGAAGCCAACAACAACTACCGGCTTGTTGAAATTTGTCTTAAGCGATTCCTGGGTCGGGCACCTTACAACAAAGATGAAGAGATTGCTTGGTCAATTAAGATTGGCACTCTCGGCTTCTATGGGTTTGTGGATGCCCTGATTGACAGCGAAGAGTATTACGAAGCGTTTGGGGATTTCACCGTACCCTATCAGCGCAAGCGGATGGAGGGTCGTCCCATTAACTTAGTGACTCCTCGCTACGGTGAAGACTACCGCGAAGTCATTGGTACGGTTAAGACCGACTGGCGCTTTACAGTGGAGAAGTTCTACAGCCGTAAATACCAGGAGCGACAACTGGCAGAAGGCGACCCACGCAAGTATCGCGACATGGCAGCGGCGGTCAATACCTCACGCAACTACGCACAAAATGTCTCGTCGTTTAACATCGATTACCTGAACAAAGTTCCTCGCCGAGGACGCTAAAGCCTTAATTTAGGGCTAAAAGCTAGTTGGGTCTAGTTTCCGCTCACAAGACGCCTGATGAAGTTATAAGGGTGTTGGCTGAGCAGAGGCTGGACCCACGCCTGTAAATAGGCGATCGCATCACAGTAACGACGAAATTTAGTGGATTTCACGGTGTTTTTTATAGCAGTACTCAGATCTTCTGACTGAGCATCTCTTAGGATTGAGCTAAGGTGATATGCATTTATAGCAAAAGGCAGAGGCATAGGGCAGCACTTCGACACGCTCAGTGACCAGGCAGAAGGGATGCATATTGAGGGGTTAAGGTTTCAGTATTTGGCGAGAGTCCTAATTGTCTTGGCGACTGCTATAAAACATCTCCAGAGATTAAATTTCAGCACAAATTGACCCAATTAATCGTCAGACGCGATCTGCTGAAAGCAGCAGCGCTTCGCTATCGCAGTGGAGACTGTGGCGGTACTTCCCACGGGCATTGAGGTTGTACTTGGGGTAGCGCGGGGTTGGTTGAAGTAGTCGTAGGCTGTGCGAGAAATTTGGCGAATTAGCTCCTGAGCACTGGCGTCGTCGTGAGGGCGT
>DATNQP010000702.1:0-11586 GCA_036703965.1 Leptolyngbyaceae cyanobacterium | reverse complement strand
GTGATTTTTTTAGTTTCACCACCGCCGATGTAAAGGTAGTCGTAATTGAACAGATGCTCAAGGCAGGCGATCGCTTTTTCTAAACGATTATTCCATTTTTGCTGACCCGCTTTATCCAGCGCCGCACGTCCCAACTGCTCTTCGTAGGTTTCCCCTTTGCGAAACGGATGGTGTCCCATTTCCAAATTTGGCACTAATTTTCCGTTTAAAAATAGGGCAGAGCCAAATCCTGTGCCTAGGGTAATCACCAGTTCAACTCCTTTACCAGAAATTGATCCCAACCCCTGCACATCAGCATCATTAGCCACACGTACTGGTTTGCCTAAGCGTTGAGATAGGGCGCTTGCCAAGTCAAACCCCATCCAATCTGGATCTAAGTTCACTGCTGTATAGGTAACGCCGCCACGCACTACACCAGGAAATCCCACCGATACACGAGCAAAGTCACCTTGATTAGCTGCTAATTGCGCGATCGCATCAATTACAGCATCCGGTTTGGGAGGTTGTGGCGTTTCTACACGACTGCGTTCAGTCAAGGAATTGCCCGCTTCATCTAAAATCATCACCTTAACGCCACTGCCGCCAATATCCACGGTGAGAGTGCGGATTGAGCCATCTTCTTGAGTCATTGAGTATTTATACTCCTGTTCAATAATCTCGCTTGCAAATGAGGGGGAGATGGAGAGACACACCAAAGATTTTCATTGTTTATTATGTCCGAAGGGCAGGAAGTCTAGCGCATCTCCTCTGGTTGTATTATTTCTGCTCCTTGGTCTTTTAAGGCTTGTTTCAACTGCTATCCCCTTTTTAACAAACCGCAAAACATTGTAGAGACGTTCCGCTGGAACGTCTCTACGACTGGGAAGAAAAGGGGCTGTATAAACAGATTTAGTATGATCCCTCTTTTATTATTTCCGGGAAAGAATCACGATTTTTGTAGGGGCGAAGCATTCTTGCCACAAACTTGGCGGAAAAACCAGACGTTTTATTCAAGAATGCTTTGCCCTATCTCTAAGCCCCAAAGTAACAAAAGACGGATGATAACAAGTACTTCGCTAATGCATTGGGGAAGTGAAGAAGCGATCGCCTCCAGTTATTGCTCGCCTTTGACACTCAAGATAGTATCTATAACAATCTGGGCAAAGGCGAGAACTTCACTCGAAGAGGCAATAAAGCCCTATTGAACAATAGCCGCTGAAGGCAGCACTAACTTGGGTGCAGGCGCTGTCCTCTGACCATTTTGCGCTACATCCTGAGGCGCATCCTGGAGTAAAGCCTCCCGAATCATCCGCGCAATTACTCGTTGCGCTAAACCCCCAGCGATTTTTTGTCCCATGCGCTGCGTTTCTTGCTTCATCAGGAGTTGGGGAATCACCGGCACTAGCTGCATCGGGTCAAAACCAGGAGTTTCTTTGAGAATCTGCCAAATTCGCTTGATATGCTCCGTACTTTGAGCATCCTGCACCGTCGTCACTGCGGTCTTCTTATCGACTAACCCAATACGTTCACGCAGAGAATAAGTAACATTGTCCAACGTCCGACGCCCATAGGCATCTACCGCCTTAACAATTTCCTCCACCAACTGTTCGCGGATAAAGGCACCGCGCTCCGAGAAGAGAAACTCTAGCGTCTGATTCAACACTTGGTTGAGGTCGTAATCCGCACTGCTGCCAGCGTTACGCAATAAGTTTTCCAAGCGGTTCCAGCGGAAACTTCCATCTTTGAATAGCAAATCCTTCAGAGAAGCCCGTAACTGCGGTGAAGGGTCAGTTAATAGGCGCTTGGCTACGTAAGGATAGGCTTTCGAGAGTACCTTGAAAGTTGGATCGACACTAATCGCAATTCCTTCTAAGGTCACCAAAGAACGAATAATCAGCGCGTAGTAGGCGGGTACCCGGAACGGGTACTCATACATCAACGCCGATAACTGGTCAGTGATGCTCTTAAAGTTAAGTTCCGCCACACTAGCTCCCAATGCGTCGTTAAAAACATTCGCTAGGGCGGGGATAATCGGTGTCAGGTCTGTATCCGGCGTCAGAAACTCCAGCTTCACATAGTCATTTGCCAAGCCTGCGAAGTCACGATTTACCAAATGAACAACTGCCTCAATCAGACCATAGCGCTGATAAGGCTTGACTTCGCTCATCATGCCAAAGTCGATATAGGCAAGCTTCCCTTCAGGAGTCGCCAACAGATTACCTGGATGAGGGTCAGCATGGAAGAACCCATGCTCCAAAAGTTGCCGCAAGGAACACTGAACCCCCACATCAATCAGATGTCGGGCATCTCCACCTTGAGCTTTAATCGCCTCCATCTGAGTCAGCTTCGTGCCAGTAATCCACTCCATCGTCAGGACACGACGCCCTGTGTACTCCCAATAAATTCGGGGAACATAAACATCCGGGAGCTGACCGTAAAGCTTGGCAAAGCGCTCGGCATTGCGTCCCTCTTGGCTGTAATCCATCTCTTCAAAGATGCGGGTGGCAAATTCATCCATGATTGCCACTAAGTCGCTACGCACCCGCTTGATATTTTTTTGCACCAACTGAGCAAGGCGTCGCAGAATGTAAACATCTAGGGCAACGCTCTGTGCCAGTCCTGGTCGCTGCACCTTTACCGCTACCGTTTCGCCAGTCTTGAGTTTGCCTTTGTAGACTTGTCCCAGGGAGGCGGCGGCTACGGGTTGTGAGGTGAGTTCCGCGTAAATCTCCTGCGGGTGATCGCCTAATTCTTCTTCTATAAATTGGTAAGCCAGCTCATTAGGAAACGGGGGCAGTTGGTCTTGCAGCAAAGCCAACTCTTCCAAGAACAGCGGCGGTACCAAATCCGGTCGCGTTGAGAGGGCTTGCCCTACCTTGATATAGGCGGGTCCCAGGTTGGTTAACATTTCCCGCAGCTGAATCGCTCGCCGTCGCTCATTCAAGCCAGTGCGACCCAGGCGGCTATCCCACCACATGCCGAAAGCCAAGGAGATAAATGGCAAGGTAATCTTTAAAATCCGCCCTAAGACTTGTAGCGGTGCCTTACTATATTGAGCAGCGATCGCGACGGGGTCGTAACGCAGCGCTTCTGTTTCGATGACAGGCGACCTCTCCACTAAGGCTGACTCGGGTACCAGCGTCGGGCTTAAGTCATACTCAACCGCTATTGGTTCTGCTGGTACTTGTATCACCGGCTTTTCTACCACGGTTTTTGACTCTGTTTCGGGGGAGCCTAGGGAAACTGTTTTAAGATTCATATTTAAGATTCATATTGATTAAGGAGCAACGGGAGCGACTCTGTAAATTATTGTAACAATAACTGTTAAGGTCACTATGAAACCCACCGCATCTTGGCGAGGGTTGCCTCCGTGCCTTCAATTGCCTTGGCTGGCCAAAAGCTGCCATTACATTCAACTTGACCCTAAATCTACACTTAGTTTTGGTACCCAGTAGAAGCCAGCTTCACTCAAGGACTACGATCATCTGTGGGTATTGCTTATATAAATACTGACGGTTGTTGAAATTTATTGCCTCTTCCCTCTAGAGGAATTTTGCGCCATGTTGTACTCAGCCAAGGATTAAGGATTTTGAATTAAAGGGTTGGTTCAACCCACTCGTTGCCTAAGTCCTAAAGTTAGTCGATTCTGAATCAGCAATCCCCCTTTTGAAGTCTAAAGTCGTTATGCTGCTTTCTTTACGGATTCAAAACTTTGCTCTAATTGACCAGTTGGAACTGGAATTTGGTGCTGGTCTAAATGTCTTGACTGGCGAAACCGGTGCTGGCAAGTCGATTATTTTGGATGCCATTGATGTCGTTTTGGGTGGAAAAGTCAGCAATCGGCTGGTTCGCACTGGCAGCGAACGCGCTCTAGTGGAAGCCACCTTTAGAGCCGATGCAGCGTTGATGGCGTGGTTGAGTGAGCAGGAGATTGACTTGCTCGATGAGGTGGATTTGGTTTGTAGTAGGGAAATTGCCGTTAATCAGGGCAGTCTCCGGACGCGATCGCGTGTCAATGGCGTCTTGGTCAATCGGCAACTGATGGATCGACTGCGCGATCGCTTGGTAGAAATCACGGCTCAAGGTCAAACCGTGCAGCTGATGGCACCCGCCCTCCAACGGGGTCTGCTCGACCTTTACGGTGGCTCTCTCCTACTTAAGCAGCGAGACCTTGTAGCCTCTGGCTACATTACCTGCCAGGACGCCCTGAAAGCTCTGGAGAAACGACGGCAATCTGAGCAACAACGCTTACAACGACTCGATTGGTTGGAGTATCAGGCTCAGGAACTGAGTGCTGCCCACCTTAGGGATGCTGATGAACTTGAACAACTCGAACAAGAACGCCAGCGTCTGAGCCATGTCGTAGAGCTACAACAGCAGAGTTACCAGGTCTATCAGGGACTCTACCAAAATGACAACGGTGGCCCTGCTTGTGCGGATTTATTGGGGGATGTAGAAGCAACGTTGAATGATATGGTGCGCTACGACGGCCAGTTACAATCGGTGCTGGATATGGTTACTGCGGCACTGGCGCAGGTCGTAGAAGCGAGTCATCAAATTAATGCTTATGGCGATGGATTGGAAACCGATCCCCAGCGTCTACAAGAGGTGGAGGAGCGAATTCAGGCACTCAAACAAATTTGCCGCAAATATGGACCGACCCTTGCTGATGCGATCGCTCACTATCAGAAACTCCAGGTAGAACTGGCAGAACTAAGCGGCGACGGTCAATCCCTTGAAGAGCTAGAAAGAACTTATGCACTATGTCAGGAAACCCTGACAGATGAATGTACTCACCTCACCCAGCTGCGTCGCACAGCGGCTGAGGAACTGGAAAAACGCTTGGTGGCAGAACTCAAGCCCTTAGCAATGGAAAAGGTGCAATTTCAAGTTGCGATCGCGCCAATTGCTCCCACCGTAACGGGTGCCGACCAAGTTACCTTTTATTTCTCTCCCAACCCAGGAGAGCCGCTGCAACCCCTTTCTGCCACGGCATCGGGCGGGGAGATGAGCCGCTTTTTGCTGGCGCTGAAAGCTTGTTTCTCAACCGCCACCGACAATTGGGGAACCTTAATTTTTGATGAAATTGATGTCGGGGTTTCCGGTCGAGTGGCGCAGGCGATCGCTGAACGTCTCCACCAACTCAGTCAGCAACACCAAGTCCTCTGTGTTACCCACCAACCTTTAATTGCGGCAATGGCAGACCGACACTTCCGAGTGGATAAACAGGTGATCGACCAACCACTTGCTCTCTCCTCGAAAAAACCATCATCCAATAAAAGTAATGGGAAAGCCAGCACAGAACTTGACAACCGGCTTCCTGAGTTTGAACTTCCTGACATTCGCACCGTTGTGCGTGTCAGCCTGCTCGACAATCACCAGACACGCCGCGAAGAAATCGCTCAACTGGCGGGTGGACAGTCTGCTCAAGAAGCAATGACTTTTGCGGAGTCCCTGCTGACAAAAGCGCGTCACTGGCGTCAAACTTAGCCAATCGATCCTTAGCTGACTCGACCGTCATCTGACGCCATCAGGCAAGCCCAGGTTTAGAAGGGAACAGCTTTCGCGATCGCCTAACGGGTGCAAACCCCTCTAAGCGTACACTTGAGCGATCTCCAAAAAAAATTTGTAAAACTGACAACACATCTTTTTTGCTTTGATGTCAAGATTATTAGATGATAGATATTTTCCCTGTGGTCTAGCGGCGACATCCGCTTAGTCGCTTTTTTATCGTTGTAGAACGACTAAACTGGGGATAGACTTTGGATATGCTCTACCAGGTACTAGACAACTAGGCACCCTAGATTAAGATAAGTGAGTTAAATTTATGAAAACTCACACCATAAAAGATAACTTCTAACTCCGAGCTTCAGTAGAGAGAAGAATTATGACAGCTGCATCTCCGAATCGGCACGCTTTGGATCAACCCGTGACGATGATGAAGGTCGTTGATCAAGTGGAAAGCAAGAGTGTGCCTCAACAAAACTCCTCAACAGGCGGTGCGTTAGTCAAACAGGAGGGAACTTTCTCGGAATTCCTGGCTCCCCTCACTCAGGATAGTTTCAAAGAAGTTGTCACCGGCGTTGAACATAAACTCAAAGTTGTCAATCAAACCCTGTCAATGCTGCTTGACAGCCAGGGCTTTGAGACGATTCTTCAGGATATGTTGAATGCCATTACCCTGAAGACGGCAGAGCTACTCGGTGCAGACCGAACGACGATATATTTACTGGATGAAGAGAAGAATCAACTCTGGTCGATTGTTGCGGAGGGTGAGGGAGACAGCTCCATAGAGCTGCGGTTCCCAGCGGATCAGGGGATTGCTGGGGAGGTAGCAACGTTTAAGAAAGTTGTGAATATCCCCTACGACTTCTATGATGACCCCCGCTCACTTTTTGCTAAGAAGAAAGACCAGGAAACGGGATACCGCACCTACACAATGCTGGTTCTCCCCCTGTTGAACGAGCAGGGAGACTTAGTGGCGGTCGTCCAATTAATCAACAAGTTAAAAATCAACTACTATCCGGAAGCCCCGTTACAAGAAAGAATTGATCAACGGGGCTTTACAGACACTGACAAAAAATTATTTGAGGAATTTGCCCCTTCGATTCGCCTGATTCTGGAGTCGTCGCGAGCATTTTACATCGCTACCCAGAAACAGAGAGCCGCAACAGCCCTGATGAAGGCGACGGAATCGCTGAGCAAGAGCAGTTTGGATTTAGAAGAAACGCTCAAGCGGGTGATGGAGGAAGCACAGGAGCTGATGGACGCGGATCGCAGTACCCTGTGGCTAATAGACCTCGATCGCAAGGAACTGTGGACGAAAATTACCCAAAAAGATGGCTCTTTAAAGGAACTGCGGGTGGCAATGGGCGTTGGCTTTGTTGGACAAGTGGCAGTCAGCGGCGAAGTTCTCAATATCCCCTTTGACCTGTATGAGCATCCAGATTCGGCTAATTCCAAGAAGACTGACCAAGTCACTCGTTATCGCACCTGTAGCCTGCTGTGCATGCCAGTTTTTAATGCGGATAAAGAGTTAATTGGCGTTACTCAACTCCTCAATAAGAAAAAGAAGGGTGAGATTGACTCCTACGACCCTGAGGACTGGCCTGAGGCACCCGAATGCTGGAAGGCAAGTTTTAATCAAAGTGATATCGCCTTTATGGAGGCGTTTAATATTCAAGCTGGGGTAGCCCTACAAAATGCCAAACTATTTGCCACTGTCAAACAACAGGAGCAAATGCAGCGCGATATCCTGCGTAGCTTGAGCAATGGTGTCATCTCCACGGATAACGCGGGCAAAATTATCGCCGTTAATGAAAGTGCTAAGCAACTGCTGGGATTTAGTGAACAAGACAGCTTGGAGGGTATGTCGGTTCGTGAGGTACTCCGGTTTAAAGAGGGTGACTTTGCCAAATGGTTCCGGGATGCGTTAGAAGCGGCGGACGAAAAAGCACGCCAGCAATACTATCCTGACCGAACTTTATTGTCTCGGGGTACCGAACAACAACGTAGTGTTAATTTGTCCGTTAACACGATCGCCGATGCGGCTGATAATACAAAAGTCCGTGGTGCCTTGGTGGTCATGGATGACATCAGTGATGAGAAGCGGCTCAAGAGTACGATGTATCGGTACATGACTCAGGAGTTGGCAGAGGAGTTACTGAAACTGGATGATGCCAAATTAGGGGGCGATCGCAAGGATGTTACCGTTCTGTTCTCAGATATTCGCAGCTACACCGCTTTAACCGAAAAACTTAAGGCGGAAGAAGTCGTCAGCATGCTGAATGAATATTTTGAGTCAATGGTAGAGGCGGTTTTTCAGCATAAAGGCACCCTTGATAAATACATTGGTGATGCGATCATGGCGGTGTTTGGATCGCCCTTACCGCTGGAGGATCATGCCTGGAGAGCGGTGCAAACTTCTTTGGATATGCGCGAACGGTTAGTGGAATTTAACAAGCTTCGCACCGCTGCCAACAAAGAAATCATCAAAATTGGCATTGGCATTCACTCCGACAGCGTTATTAGTGGCAACATTGGCTCTAGTAAACGGATGGAATTTACTGCCATTGGGGATGGTGTTAATTTAGGCTCTCGCTTGGAAAGTGCCAGCAAGCAATACGGCTGCGACATTATCATGAGCGAAAATACCTATCATCCCTGTGCTGACCGGGTAAGGGTGCGCGAACTTGACAAGATTATCGTCAAGGGCAGAACTCAACCTGTGTCGATCTATGAACTTGTGGGGCGAAACTCTGACCCAATTCCACCCCTACACGAGCAAATCATCGACCTTTACCACAAAGGGCGTCAGCTTTACCTAAAGCGCGACTTTGCCCTGGCGATTGGTCAGTTTGCCCAAGTTATGGCAATCGACCCCAGCAACAAGGCAGCTGACTTGCATATGCAACGCTGTCAGCATTGGCTCAGAACGCCTCCACCAGAGGACTGGGATGGAGCCTGGACGTTGACAGAGAAGTAGAACGACAACAACGAAGACAAAGCTCCGAAAGACAACTTACCGCTATTTCATTCAAAGCCCGTTGAAGCGGGCTTTCCATTTTTCAACCCACATTCTGTCGCCCATTCTATGAAACCGGTTCGTCGTATACTAGTGCCACTTTTGCTTGCGTTACTAACAATGTTGAGCGCGATCGCCTGTAATAGTGGTAGCACTGGCGATGGTAGCACAGCAATTAAGGTCGGCTCGAAAGATTTTACCGAGCAGTTTATTCTGGGAGAAATGTATGCTTTGGTGCTAGAAGATCAAGGCTTCCAAGTAGAACGCAAGCTTAACCTGGGTGGCACGCCAGTTGCCCAAGCCAGTCTTCAAAGCGGTCAGATAGATTTATACCCAGAGTACACGGGTACAGCTTTAATGACAGTGCTGAAGCAGCCTGCCAATAGCAATCAGAAGCAGGTGTTTGACACTGTATCAAAAACCTATAAGGAAAAATTCAACTTAGTCTGGCTTGAACCTGCCCCAATGAACAACACTCAGGCACTAGCCATGACTCAAGAGGGTTCCCAAAAATATGGTATTAAAACCATCTCCCAAATGGTAGCTAAAGCCAGCCAATTGACTCTAATTGGAGCACCCGAATTCGAGGCGCGTGAGGATGGGTTACCCGGTTTGAGAAAAACCTATGGTGACTTCAAGCTTAAAAAGTTCATTCCTGCCGATCTAGGCCTCAGGTATAAGACACTTACCAGTGGTCAAGCTGATGTCGCCGTTGCAGCTGGTACGGATGGTGAGATTAGCGCCTTTAATCTGGTTGTGCTTGAAGATGACAAGAACTTATTCCCTCCCTACCAAGTTGCCCCAATTGTGCGTCAAGAAACACTGGATAAAAATTCAGGCATTCGTGATGCTCTAAACGCTCTTGCTCCCAAGCTAACCAACGAAACAATGCAGCGCCTTAACTACGAGGTGAGTGGTAAGCAACGTGAACCCGCTGAGGTAGCAAAAGAATTTCTAACTAAAGAAGCACTGTTAAAAAAAGCTTAATTGTCACAATTCAGGAGGCAGAAGTCAGAAGTCACAGTGAGCGCCATACGTTTTGAGGAAGTATTCCTAAAATTTCCGGGTGCATCCCATCCGGCAGTGAATGGGTGTAATTGTGAAATCGAAGCGGGTCAACTGGTCGTGATTTTAGGTCCATCTGGCTGCGGGAAAACAACGCTACTCAAGATGGTGAATCGTTTGTATGAACCGACCTCAGGCACAATTTACCTTGAGGGTACCAACATCCGGAAACTGAAAGTCACAAAGCTACGGCAGCAGATTGGCTACGTAATTCAGCAGTCTGGCTTATTTCCACACATGACAGTTGCCCAGAACATTGCCGTGGTGCCGAAACTTTTAGGCTGGTCACGAATGCAATATCAGCCCCGAATTGATGAGTTGCTGATGCTAATTGAACTACCACCCCAAGACTACCGCGATCGCTACCCCTCACAGCTATCCGGGGGTCAGCAGCAGCGAGTTGGCTTGGCACGCGCCTTAGCCGGTGACCCGAAGGTAATGTTGATGGATGAGCCATTTGGGGCGATTGATGCGATTACCCGCGAGACTCTACAGAATGAGATTTTGCGTCTCCAGCGCCAACTGAAGAAAACAATTCTGTTTGTTTCCCATGATGTTGAGGAAGCGCTACGTCTTGCTGACAAAATTATGATTCTGCAAGAAGGGCAGATTGTGCAGTTTGATACACCCTTTAATATCCTGACGCGACCCGCAAATACTTTTGTGCATGACTTAGTTGGTGCCGATGATATGGTGCGTCAGCTGAGTCTACTGCGGGTTGAGACGGCAATGACTGCTGTGCCTCAGGACTACCAACCTCAAAGTGAACATGCGATCTGCGCGATCGCACGAGATGATAATTTGCGCCAAGCACTATCCCTCCTGCTGCGGACTGGTGCCGAGCAACTGACTGTACTTGATTCCGGGAATGTTGTTGGTGTCCTTACCCTAGAACACATTCGTAATGCTGCCAGGGAAAAATAGCAGT
Organism: Leptolyngbyaceae cyanobacterium; assembly: GCA_036703965.1. Lineage (GTDB taxonomy): Bacteria > Cyanobacteriota > Cyanobacteriia > Cyanobacteriales > Coleofasciculaceae > DATNQP01. The sequence goes on along the minus strand of DATNQP010000702.1, from coordinate 1,090 downwards.
AGTTTTTTACAGCTTCTCACCGTTGAGACGATGTCAATGAGCGTTCATCGCGCGGTTTAGTAACAGAGGTTGACAAATGCACTCTTATGTGAATCTACGAAAAATCAACCCTTCTTACCTCCCCAGCTTCCCCAGCTTCCCCAGCCCTTCTGCTTCCCCAGCTCCCCCAGCTCCCCCAGCTCTCCCTGCCTAACACGACCGAAATATCATTACTGAACCGATGCTCTGGGTAGGGCTGGAGTTGGAACTAGTGACTCTTGAGTTATATCATCAAGGCCAGCAGCACCCAACAGTTTTGCCCAATCAGCAGCTACTGCTTCATCCTGAGGATTGTCACGGCGCAGCTGAACTAGAGTTGCTAAAGCGTCCTGCCAAATTTCAGCCTCTGCATAAAGCTCAACTTGTTTTTGGGGTGTTGCCTGAGCCAACTGAGTTTTGAGCGTTGAGTTGAGTTCTACCCGTCTAACCCACCCCTCTGCGGTAATATCCCTGGAGCGATCGTCTTGTTTGCAAATGATCGAAAAAGCCCAGCGATAATCTTGACCTATGTCTAAAGCAGATAATCCTGCGTTGGTAGGTAGACTGAGCATCACAATCCCCGGCGTCCCACTGGTATTGAACGTAGCTTCATAAAGCTCATTACCCTCTGTGTCCTCCACCACAAACTCTACGGGTACCGACGATGTCTGAGACGATAGAGCAGGCATATAGACAAAAAATGTTGGATGCGCTGCAACAGTTACTCCAAAGCGACTGCTTGGTATTAACGCTTTTAGCGGTTTGCTAGGACTCGGACAATTGCTACTACGCGTTCCCGCTCCTTGTATACGTTTCGGTGTGCCAATACCTGCTGGCGGTTGGTATTGCTTTGCTTCCCAGCGCTGGGGTATACCTGTAGCCAGAAGAATTTGCGGAGTTTGTCCTAGAAGGAAACAACCTGTAATCAGTGCCAGTTTCAGGGTAGGTGCTAAAGAAAAGTTGAAAAAACGGAACCGTAGCTGCGCCATGACAGTGATTGGTTGTTAGTTATTAGTGTTTCTGGCATCCTGAAACAGGAGTTCTTTAGGAATTATTTACGGTAGTGCTGATT
>DATNQP010000701.1:0-11035 GCA_036703965.1 Leptolyngbyaceae cyanobacterium | reverse complement strand
CCAAGGCTGAGTAGGCTTCTTCTGCCTCAATACGGTTCTGTAGTACGGCTATCAGGTAGTTCATCTGTAATATTGAGCGTTCGATACGAGAGTGACTCTTACTCAAAGCGTAACAGTGCTGCTGTAGAGCAAGCCCTTATTCAAATTATGAAACAGAGCTTGACACCTAAAAACGGAACCATTGACCAAAAGTAACGGGATACAAGCCCCTGCCTTACTTCGGCAAGCTCAGCAACCTTCAAGGACGGCTTTTTGTGGTATGATATTTACGTAGGGATTACCCACGTCAAATGATTGCTTTAGAGTTGAAAGTCAAAGGGAAGACAACGCAATATGCTGCTATAGACGAGGCGATCAGGACTGTCCAGTTTGTCCAGAATAAATGTTTGCGCTACTGGATGGACAATCGAGGTGTAGGACAAAAAGATCTGTACCGTCACAATACGGCACTCAGGGCGGAGTATCCCTTTGTCAAAGCTCTAAACTCTCATGCTTGCCAAGCTGCCGTAGAAAGGGCGTACAGCTCTATTGCTCGGTTTTACGATAATTGCAGAAAGTCCATTCCGGGCAAGAAAGGTTATCCTCGGTTCAAAAAGAATTGCCGCTCGGTGGAGTACAAAACTTCTGGGTGGTCGCTTTCCTCCAACAGGAAGCAAATCACCTTTACCGACAAAAAGGGTATTGGCAAGCTCAAGCTAAAAGGGACATGGGATTTAAGCTTCTACCAAATAGAGCGGATAAAACGAGTCAGGTTGGTAAAAAGGGCTGATGGATATTATGTTCAGTTCCTAATTAGAGCTGAAAACAAAATAGAGGCCCAGCCGACTGGCAACACCATTGGTTTAGACGTAGGACTAAAAGAGTTCTATACCGACAGCAATGGATGTACTGAACCAAACCCCAAGTTTTATCGCTCTGGCGAGAAGCGACTAAAGTTTCACCAACGTCGCGTTTCTCGCAAGAAAAAAGGCTCAGCCAGCCGAAAGAAAGCCGTTAATAGACTAGGAATAGTACACCTCAAAATAAGTAGGCGACGTGAAGAACACGCCAAGAGAGTGGCGCGTTGCGTAATCCAATCTAACGATTTAGTAGCCTATGAAGATTTGAGGATTCGGAATTTAATCAAGAACCATTGTCTCTCCAAATCTATTAACGATGCAGGTTGGTATCAGTTCAGAAAATGGCTAGAGTATTTTGGAGTTAAGTTTGGCAGGGTGACAGTTGCAGTAAATCCCGCCTACACCTCTCAAGAATGCTCTGAATGCGGCAAAAATATCAAAAAGTCTCTATCTACTAGAACCCACGTTTGCGCCTGTGGTTGTATTTTGGATAGAGACCATAACGCGGCGTTGAATATTCTGAATCGAGCCTTGGGTACCGCAGGGCATGTGGGAACCTGGATCTTAGACTTCGGCGTGAGCGCTCAGTCGAACGATCCGAACGCTTCGGGAGATTTGGTCTCTACTGTTTTAGGTGAAAGCCTATTTCAGCAAGCCGAGTCGTTGAACGAAGAATCTCCGCACTTATAGGGCGGGGAGTGTCAACGGAGCAATCATAGCAACTGATGCTCAGAAATTTAAAATCTTTCAGACTATCGGCGGTGTTGTGACGCCTTTACGGTTAAAATGCCTACTGCGGTAATTCCTTGCGATTGAGAGGAAATAGCACTGGTGTATCAATAGACTGCCACTGCATTTGACCGCTATTGCTCGTAGTATCGACTCTGTAGCGCTTCCTGCTTGGATATGAAACCCTCATTGAATAGCACAGCGCGGTGTGTGTAGCCCATTTCAACCCCTCGTGCAGGTAATGTCTAAGGTTCTCGTCTCTGACACAATTGATCAAGCTGGAATTGATATCCTCTCCCAAGTTGCTCAGGTTGACATCAAAACCAATCTATCGCCTGAGGAGTTAGTTGGGATTATCTCAGACTATGATGCCCTAATGATTCGCTCTGGCACCCGCGTTACCAAAGAAATCATTGAGGCAGGTAAGCAACTGAAGATTATTGGACGTGCTGGTGTGGGTGTTGACAACGTCGATGTCCCAGCGGCTACCCGTCAGGGAATTGTTGTGGTTAACTCTCCAGAAGGGAATACAATCGCCGCAGCTGAACACGCACTGGCAATGATGCTATCCCTTTCTCGCCACATCCCTGATGCTAATCAGTCGGTCAAAAATAATCAGTGGGATCGTAAGAGTTTTATCGGAGCGGAAGTTTATAAGAAAACTCTAGGCGTCGTTGGCTTGGGGAAAATTGGCTCCCATGTCGCTACGGTGGCACGGGCGATGGGGATGAAGTTGCTGGCGTATGACCCGTTTATTTCCGTAGAACGAGCAGATCAGCTAGGTTGTCGCTTAGTCGATATGGATTTGCTGTTGCAGGAGTCAGATTACATTACCCTACATATGCCGAAGACGCCGGAAACGTCTCATCTCATTAATGCCGAGGCGTTGGCGAAGATGAAGCCGACTGCCCGACTGATTAACTGTGCCAGAGGCGGCATTATTGATGAAGAAGCACTTTATGAGGCGTTGAAATCCGGTAAGATTGCAGGTGCGGCGTTGGATGTTTTTGAGTCGGAGCCACTGGGAGATTCACCCTTGCGATCGCTCGGAAAAGAAGTCGTTCTTACTCCCCACCTAGGAGCATCCACAGCAGAAGCACAAGTCAATGTTGCCATTGATGTTGCTGAGCAAATTCGGGATGTTCTGTTGGGTTTACCAGCGCGGTCAGCGGTTAATATTCCAGGACTCTCTCCCAACGTTCTTGAAGAACTCAGACCATACATGCAGTTGGCAGAAACCCTGGGCAACCTCGTCAGTCAGTTAGCAGGAGGACGAATTGAGTTATTGAATGTCCGATTGCAGGGCGAATTAGCAACCAATAACAGCCAGCCCTTAGTCGTAGCATCCCTTAAAGGCTTACTCTCCCAAGCTCTGCGCGAGCGGGTCAACTATGTGAATGCTAACATTGAGGCAAAAGAGCGAGGGATTCGCGTCATTGAAACGCGGGATGCCTCGATTCGAGATTATTCAGGTTCCCTACACCTATCGGCAACGGGTTCCTTGGGCGAACATTCCGTAACGGGTGCGTTGTTGGGCGATGGTGAAATCCACATTACGAGCATTGACGAGTTCCCAGTTAATGTTCCTCCCAGCCATTACATGCTTTTTACCCTGCACCGGGATATGCCAGGAATTATTGGGAAAATTGGTTCTCTCTTGGGCAGTTTCAATGTCAATATTGCCAGTATGCAGGTCGGTCGCAAAATCGTGCGGGGCGACGCTGTCATGGTACTAAGCATTGATGACCCTCTCCCGGAGGGAATCTTAGCGGAGATTACGAAGGTTCCGGGAATTCGGGATGCTTACACGGTAACTTTGTAGTTGTTAGTTGTTGGTTGTTAGTTGTTACAAGGCAGTTAGCTAGTGAGCTGGATCGCCCCTCCCTATTTGATAATTGCTCATCCCTAACAACTAAAAACTAACAACTAAAAACTAACAACTGATATGGCAAACAGCTGGTGGGAAATTCAAATTCTCTGTGATCCAGCCTTGGAGGATTTAATCTTCTGGCGGCTGGAAAAGTTTGGCTGTAGGGGAATGGCCTCTCAGGTCAAGGGACAGTCTCTACTCATTCGCGCTCACTTACCCCAAATACAAGCACAGCTGTTAGATTTGGCGGCTCTTTCTCTATGGTTGCGTCAGGATGCCTTAACAGTGGCGCTACCGGTGCCAGTGACACAGTGGCACCTGATTGATGAGGAAGACTGGGCTAGTAGCTGGAAGCAACATTGGGAACCCCAAGAAATTGGCGATCGCTTCTTGATTTACCCGGCTTGGTTGCCGCTACCAGAACCATCAGAACGCCTGCTTTTACGTCTTGACCCCGGAGCGGCTTTTGGAACGGGCAACCATCAGACGACTCAACTGTGCCTCGAAGCGTTGGAAATGCGGTTAGGTGATGGCAAGAGTCAGACGGTGGTGGCGGATATTGGTTGTGGCTCCGGCATTCTCTCAATTGGGGCTGTGTTGTTGGGTGCGAAAAAGGTCTATGCGCTGGATATTGACCCCTTAGCTGTGCGTGCCGCCCGCAGCAACCGCGATTTGAATCAGATTAGCGCCCAGCAGCTTGTAGTAGACACAGGTAGTGTAGATCGCTTATCCAAGCTAACGGGTGGCAAAGCCGTCGATGGCATTCTCTGCAATATTCTGGCAGAGGTCATTATCGACTTAATTCCAGCAATGAGCGCGATCGCCACGCCCACCTGCTGGGGCATTATTAGCGGTATTTTGTTAGATCAGGCTAAACCCATTGCTGACACCCTGGAACAACATAACTGGGTTGTCGCAACCCTCTGGAAACGTCAAGACTGGTGTTGTTTTAATATCAGACGATCGTGACATACTCCCGACGCTCCCGTAGGGGAGATCGCCGGACTTATAGCCCCCAAACCCCCATTAGTTAAGTGGAATAGCACTGACTTACTCCCTTCCCGCTCTAAGATTACCTATTGCAAGTTCTCTTCACCAGTCGCTAATCACCAGTCCAGTCCCCAGTCCCTGGAGTTATCGGTATTCTTCTGGCAGGAAGGGAGTAGTTGTACAAACATCTAATTTTTCGCGAAACGTTGCCGCTCTTGATTTGCCACTTCAGCTAGCCCAACCTGATCAAGGAGACTGAGAAAATCTTCTTGCACAAACGGGTCGGTGGGTTTAGCCGCCTGAGCTGTTGAGATGGCAGCTAGAGCATTGTACCAAAGCCCTGAGCGAGCGTAGATTGAGGCGCGAAGCAAGTCTGGAGAAGAAGGGCGTTGACTAGAGGCGTCCCCAAATGATGGCGTCTGTCCAGAAGAATTACTGCTTGAGGTAGCCGCTGCCAGTTGTTGCTCCAAGGCTGGTGTTGTGGGTACACGCTCAATCCAGCTGTAGAAATAGGGATTAGCAGAGGGCCGTCTTGAATTACAGATCAGGCTCACAGACCAGCCATAGCTTCGTCCGGCTACAAGTTCTGGTCGATCTTTGGGAAGCGCCAGCTGCATAGTCCCAACTTGGGGTGAGTCAATCTGTTTGACAAACAATGGCTTGGCTACTCCGGGTTCAACCAATGTAAACCGCAACGGCACTGATATCGGCTGCGATAAGTGCCAGAAAAAGGTGGGATGACCTGATGTGGTTTGTCCAATATAATCTTTTGAGGGAATTAAGAGGGTGACTAAATTTACAGGCAAAGACTGTTGACAACCTCTAGCGCCAGACCCTTGACTACTCCGGGAATTTTTATCAGCTGGCGGAATGAAGGAAATTCGTGCCTTAGTTGTTTGGCTAAAGATTAAATCCTTGTTAGCCAAGGGGATATTTTGAGGATTTGACTGAGCGTTAGCTGGCAGGTTGCTAAAGACAGCAAGCCTAAACCCCAAATCTCCTGAATGCCCAAAAGGGAGAACTGGGAAAGAGTTGAGATAACCGAACAGCTGTGCCGACAAGATTGTTGTTGTGCCTGCGACTATAGCGCCGAAATGCAGTAGATTTGCCATAGGATAAGTTGCTGTTTTTTAGTTGAAAGGAGGAAAGAATGGAGGAGTTCAGGAGGAAAGAATGTCTTTCAGACAGGGATTCAGACCCCGCCTGAAAGGTAGCCACTGAAACCTTGTTCCGTGGGGGCTTGAAACCCTTGCTCCAAGAGAGGTCGCCAGAACCTCAGGAGAGTTCCAAGTTCAGAATTCTTCTGAACTCCTGAACTCCTGAACTTCTGTATTCTTCTTGGTCATGTTTCTATCAAATTCGGTTGAATGCTGATGTTATCACTTCAGTGAAAATGGGGAATGGCTAATAGTAGCCCCTTCCCAATTAACGAAAAAACTCTCAACGAAGTAATTAACCGAGCTTGATATTAAACCACGATTCTGGCTAATTAATGTACGACTTGAGTATATTTGTAACATTTCTTAATTTAAAAGAGAAGGACCTTGCAAAACTTGATAAACGGCTGTCGGCTGTTCCCTCCCTTTGAGCAGCACACGACCGATCATTCTAGTGGGGAATTTACCCTGGAGGTACTGGTGCGTTTCTTCATTAATCAAAATTCGACAAACTCCGCCCTCAATGGATTTATCGTAACTCTCCAATCGAGCGGCAACATTGACCGTGTCTCCGATGGTAGTGTAATCCAACCTTCGGGAACTGCCCAGGCTTCCAGTGACGACCTTGCCGGTAGCAATCCCTACGCGCATAGCGGTTTGAGGACGCCCTTGCTGCTTCCATCGTTGATTGAGCCGATTGAGTCGGTCTGCCATGGCTAAGGCACAGTGAACGGCTGCCACAGCATCTTCAGCGATCGCGTCAGTGGTGGTGCGCTTCATCGGTACGCCAAATACAGCCATAATGGCATCTCCGATAAATTTATCCACAACGCCGCTATGAGCCAGAACCAGCTCAGCCATAGCATCCATATACTCGTTGAGCCAAGACATCAGTGTTTCTGGGTCAATCAGTTCGGCGGTAGTACTAAACCCCTTAAGGTCTGTGAATAGGACAGTGGCAGTCATTTTTCGACCCCGGAGGTATCCTTCTTTAAGGAGTTGATGGCGATCGCGCCAAATCGCTTCAGCAATTTGCGGCGTAACATGACGCCCAAAAAAATTCATCACAGTCTGCCGGTCTTCGCGCTCGACCTGAGCAATGTAACTTGTAATCCCTATGGCAGACCCGAACAAAGCCAGTGCGGGGGGAACCACGGGTATCCACCAACCGCCGATGAGGAAGGCCAGATAGCTACTGCCCACCAGACCTAATCCTGCCAGTAATAGGCTAACAAGAGTCCAACGGGGCAAAAGTTTGGCAATTCCTCCCGCATCTCGCAACGCCCAAGCTAGAGTGGCACCAACACAAGACCATACTAAAATCCAAAATCCCTCAACCACCTTAGGCCAAGTCTTAATGAAGGGACGTCCTTCCAGTACGGCACTTAGGATGTGGCTAATCAAGTTGGCTTGAATTTCTACTCCCGCAGTGCGCTCCTGTGTCGTAATTTGATCGCCACTGTAGGGGGTGTAGAAGAAATCATTCAAACTCGTTGCTGTTGAACCAATCAAAACAATGCGATCGCGTACCAACCCTACTGGTACCTTGTCTGTCAGGATGTCTGTCATCGACACCGTGCGGAAACTTCCAGCAGGTCCGCGATAGTTCAACAAAATCTGGTAGCCACCATCATCTGCCCCGACATAGGCACCGTCATGGGACTTAAAGGGTTGAAACAGAGCCTTCCCCCACTGGAAAACTTTAGGATCAGTTTGACTCGGTTGAGGCAGAATACCTTTAGCGTCTAGATAAATCCCCGCCAGGAGAAAGCTAAAGGAGGGCACAGGTTGATCATTTTTGACATCCGATAGCAAACCTCGACGCAACTTGGCGTCGGCATCTACCACAACATTATTAATGCCAACCTGCTCCTGCTTAGCCAGTACAGGTGGGGGAGCGATCGCAGAACTCTTGTTTATTGCACTAATTTTCTCAATGCCAATTAAGTTGGGTGTTGTCTGAAAAACCTTCGCTAATGCTGCATAACCCGGTTCGACGGGTAAATCTCGATAAAGGTCAAGACCAATCGCTCTCGGCTTTTGATCCTTGAGTTTTTGCAGCAGACGGGCAAGGACAGCATCGGTCATCGGCCAGCGTCCTACTTTTTTTAAATCAGCCTCACTAATGCCAACAATCAGGATGCGTTCATCAATGGGTTCTGGTGGACGCCAACGAACGTATTGGTCAAGCGCTGCCAATTCCCAAGGCTGCAACCAACCGACAAGCCGCAGAGCGATGACGACGCCAGCAACGCTTGGAGCAATCGTCCAGACTCCGCGCCATTCCCATAATTGACTCACGAGGCGAAGAGTTTTGCCATTAGGGTTGTCATTAAGCTGGTCAATCGGCTTAACTCTAGAGTCTTCCGCTCCCAGCCTGCTATTAGCCGTCAGCTGTGCTTTAACTTCAGAAAGCGGCAGAAGTGAAAACACAACAGACAAAACAGACCGGATGCGACAGAAATTCATAAAACTTCCACTTCAAAACTATGAGCTTCAGACGAACGGCAGATTCACTGTGTTGCACTCCACTCTAGCCGTCATGCCCTGTGCTTCCTGTCAAAGCTCTATTAAAGCCAATTCCTACTCACCCGCTTCTTGCCTGAGTACTGGTATGGCAGACCAAGTCTTCAGCCTGAGCTGCTGCCACCAGTTGAGGTGCGGTACCCACAATAATATGTCCATCCTTTGTAACCGTCATGCCCTGCGCTTCCTGAATTGGATCGCCCAGTTTCCAGTGATTCAGGATTGGGGACGTCGGGGTCTCCTTCGGGGATAAGGGGTAATCGGCATTGGAACTTGGGGAAGAAGCTGGTTGCCGAGCCTGTGGGGTCAACCCTTGAACACCCGCCATAGAATAGCGACCCCTAATAGCATTGTAGGGGTTGTCGGGTAAGCCGCCCGTGCCAGTGACGACAAAACTGCCTTGTTCTACGTTGCGACGGGCTAGGCAGCTGCCAGCAATGGCTTGGTCTGGAGCGACAAAACTCACCTCTAACTGAGTGATACCGTTCTCTATGCCGATATCAGGGGTGTTGATTTCCACCTCACCATTGATTCCAAGTTGCGAACTGGCAGTAATTTTGCTGTCGGGGGAAAGAAACACGTCTTGGCCGGTAATTTGAATGTTCCCCCCCTGACCCTGGACAGCATTGGCGGTGATCTTGCTAGCTTCTAGGGCGACTAGAGTGTCTGTATCAATGGTGATATTGCCGCCTGTGGCAGAGCCAGTGGCATTGGTAGTGATAGCACTGCCATGACGCAACCGCACATCCCTCGATTGCAGCCTAATACTGCCGCGCTCGCCTCCTTCGGTTTCAGCTCTGAGACTGCCAGAGTTATCGAGTCTGATCGAGTTCGCCGTAACGTCCAAGTCACCTGCCGTCCCCGTTTCCGTACCACTTACTGTAACTTCAGCTCCATCTTGAACAATCAATCTGCCAGTTGCGATCGTCAAATTTCCGGCACTGCCAGCGCCTTGACTTGAAGCTCTCAAGGTACTGGGAGTAACCTGACCATCCCCACCCGTGAGAGAGCCGCTGACTTCTACCGACTCTGAAGCCGCTACAGTTAAAGTTCCCCCCTGCCCTCCACCAGTGGTTGCAGCGGATACCTGTGCCCCATCTCGGAGAATCAGCCGTCCAGTGCTAATCTCTAAGTTGCCAGCATCCCCGTCTGTTTGAGTTTCAACAGTGATTAATCCACCGAATCCACCCGTTGCAGAGCTACCAGTTATTTCTACGGACTCTGAGGCATTGATTGTTAAGTTGCCACTCCGACCTTGAACGGAACCAGGGTTCTGCATCGGGGTTACAACAGAGCTAGTAGATATGGCTGCTCCATCCCGGAGAATCAATCGCCCAGTTGTAATGCTTAAGTTTCCTGCATTCCCATCACCAAAGGTGAGGGTATTCAAGTTACTGGAAATACTACCATTTTCTGAAGTGCCGATCAGTTCTACGGACTCGGAGGCAGTCACGGATACAGTCCCAGCTGATTGTGATCCTAAAGTAATGGACGAAATTTGTGAGCCATCGGTAAGTGTCACGCTCCTACCTTGTACCTGGACATCACCACTACCGATATCGCCAGTACCCATCAAAGGGCTGAGATCACTCACATCAATGGTAGCCCCCTGGGACAGATGGACATCTTGGAAATTCTGAACACTCTGATAGCTTAGAGTCAAAGGTTGGTTCGTTGCGTCCAGGTTGACCAAACTATTGCTAGCAACACTCCCTACCTCAATCCGTCCTCCTGGAGCAGTGAGATTGCCACCCTCTAACGCTACTTCACCGCCCACAAGAGCTAATGTTTTACCAGGTTGCACCTGGAGACCAACAGCACCTTCAATTCCGTTAGTTGCTCCATCCGGACTTGCCTGAGAGCGATTGACGATGCTTCCAACACTATCACCAAATTGCAGGCCGATAGGAGCCGTGACGGTTAGCAAAGGTGGGGTTCGGGAATCAGTGGCGCTGAATGCTGTACCATCAGCAAACGTCACACTATTTGCCGTAGTTGCCACCAAGGAGCCACCGATGTTGAGATCCGCATTGGAACCAAAAATAATCCCATTGGGATTGAGGAAAAACAGGTTGGCAGTGCCGTTGGCTTTGAGCAGGCCATCAATGTTAGAGATTGATCCACCCGTCACGCGGCTGATGATGTTTTGGACATCCGAGGCATTGTCGAAGAAAGCTGACCCGTTTGTGGGGATCGAAAACTCACTAAAGCTATGGAACAGGTTCCCTCCGACTTGACTTCCTCCAGTGATCGTAAAGTCACCGTTATTTGGAGTAGTTACGTTGGTGGGTAAAGTTCCATCCGAGGCAATTTGTGCTAGAACCGAGCTGACCGGAATGAGAACGTAAAGGGAAATAGTCTGAGCAAGGCAGAGTAAGGAATAGCGTCGTTTCATACAACCCCCTCCTGGTTGAATGACAAAAATCTAAAAACTCACCTCCTATAAGGGTTTGAAGTACCCATATATTTGGAGTAGACGCCTTCCCTATTTCCTATTAACTTTGCAAGCGTTATCTATTCCGGATAATTTTGGCAATTAATCTGCACTTATTTCAGCAGTAAATAGAAATAACAAAGAGCGAGAAGCCTTTAAAGCTCCTCGCTCTAGTTCTAATAAAGAGATATCTTATTTCTTATTTACAGACCTTGCCTGATTAGAAACATGCAAATGGAATCCGAAAACGACAAGCTAGGCTCCTAGCGGCAATTTCGCTGTGATCTTGAGGAGTAACACGCTGATCTTGACGGGGGCTGTCTCCAGAAACTGAACTCGCGGACACAGCAGCAGGTTGTCCAGCTACAGCAGTGAATGCCAAAGCAAGAGCGATCGCAGTAGACGCACTGAGTTTCATGGTTTTGTTTCCTTTTGTAGATGTAGACCCCTATTTCGCCTGACCTTTCCCCTAAGTCCTGATCACTCAGGG
>DATNQP010000700.1:0-4093 GCA_036703965.1 Leptolyngbyaceae cyanobacterium | reverse complement strand
TGAAGTGCTGGAACTGGAAGTCCTTGATGCTAAGGGTAAGACTCACTCGGTAGAAATTGAGAAAGATTACGACGACGATTTAGGGCTGGAATTTGAAACAGCGCTGTTTGATGGGTTAATTCAGTGCAATAACCGTTGCCCGTTTTGCTTCATTGACCAGCAGCCACCCGGTAAGCGGCAGAGTTTGTACCTCAAAGATGACGACTATCGCCTCAGCTTTCTCTATGGTTCGTACTTAACCCTAACTAACCTCACCCAACGAGAGTGGGACAGGATAGAACAGATGCGACTATCCCCCCTCTATGTATCGGTTCACGCCACTGATCCAGATATTCGCACACGTTTACTGAAAAATCATCGCGCTGGACAGATTCTAGAGCAGCTGAAGTGGTTTCAGAAGCGACGGCTACAAATTCATGCTCAGGTTGTTGTTTGTCCTGGTATCAATGATGACCTCCACTTAGAACGTACTCTTTTAGATTTGGCGCAATTCCACAAGGGTAAGGTGCCAGCTGTTGTTTCAGCCGCAGTAGTGCCAGTGGGGTTAACGCGCTTTCGACCAACCGAAGACGAACTAACCCCAGTCAGTCCTGAAAAAGCTGCTCAAGTGATCAGTCAAGTTCAAGAACTTCAGGAAAAATTTCGCCCTCAGTTGGGTTCTACCTTCGCTTGGTTAGCCGATGAGTGGTTTTTGATTGCTGGAGAGGACTTGCCGCCGGAATCCCATTACGAAGACTACCCTCAAATTGGTAATGGGGTTGGTTCGATTCGCCAGTTCCTCAAGCAGTTTCAGGACACGGGTTCTGAGAAACTGCCACCACGTCTGGAGGTACCTCAAAGATTCACCTGGGTAGTTGGCAATGCTGTTGAAAAAGCGTTTAAGCCTCTTGTGCAGCAGTTAAATGCTGTAGAAGGACTGGAAGTAAGGCTAGCAGCGCTGCGTAGTGATTACTGGGGACAGGAGATAACTGTTACAGGCTTACTTACGGGACAAGACTTACTTGAGGGCTTGAAGAGAAAAGATTTAGGCGACGCTATTGTACTACCTTCCCTGATGCTAAAGCAGGGGGATACCCTGTTTCTGGATGACATGAAGGTGGAAGATGTTGCCCGTCAGTTGGGGATTCCAATTTTTCCTGTCAATGGCATTGAGGAACTGATTGAGACTTGTATCAAAACACGACTTAGGCACTGAGTACGAGATTAAGTCATTGGAGAGCGATCGCTACGTAAGGAGCGTCAGCCTCTGTAGAGATGCTAGAACACCGATTCACTAATAAAAACCTAACCCCCCAACCCCCTTCCCACCTCTCCCTAACCCTCCCCTACAAGAGGCTATGCATTAGTCACATCTTTTGTAACAATCTTGAAGCCCTTGTTTGACAAGGCTTGCAATGATTAAGATTTTCACTCCCCTTGACGATTTATTCAATATGTGCACGGAAGAAAATCTCGACTTATGACTCCCCCCGTCTCCCCATCTCCCCGTCTCCCCCTCTCTCCAAAAATTGTAAAGAAACATGTGACTAATGATGAGCCTACAAGGGGAGGGAAAAGGAAAAACTTTTATTCTTGGAAGGGGGAGAAAGAATTTCCCTTAGAAGCATCGGGGAGGGTTTTTTCTAGGATTACTGAATCGATGTTCTAGGCTAATGCCGAGCTTTGCTCAAGAGAGAACCATGCTACGCAAACGCTAACACTGCACTGCGTCTCGTTGAGCCTGACAAATTACAGCTATCAACGCAACTTGCTATGAAGCTTGAACAGTTTACCAGAATCTAGTTCTGTTGACCCTATCAGAAGAGGGATTTTCGATCAAGGTTGATGAAGATTCCTCAACTTGCGGATTCTTCCACTTGAGCAACGGAAAACTTTAGTAAACATAGGCAACTGGAAGAAAATTTATTGCTACGCTGTAGCTCTGTGCATTGAAAGCATAGCCTTTAGGCGATCGCTTCCCCCATTCAGGTGAACTAACCGATTATCTTTAACTACCAAGAATTAAGATTTATTAACGATGATAGCAAACGCACCGCCTAAAACCACCTGTGTTGATTACATTCTGGTCTCTACTCAACGCGGCTGGAAGCTAACCGCCTGGGAGCCAGCGGCAGTGACTTCTCAAAGGCGTCGTCCATTCCTGTGGAAGTTTGAGGTGGAATTCCCAACTCTGGTCGAAGCCCACACGACACTAAGAGTAATTCTTGGAGAAGAGAGGTTTGAGTAGCTTTGGGGTCTTTGATAGCATACTAGATCTGCTGCTAACCCTATGGGTGTAGCCAAATGGCATATAAAATCAGGGCGGTAGGGTAAATAGGTTCATGAATTGTAAACCAACGGTTCTTGTCACTCGAAAATTACCTACAGCTGTAGAGACTCGTCTAGCCCAAAACTACACAGCCCGATTTAATGAAACTGACAAACTTTACACTCCTGAAGAATTGCTTACTCTAGCTGTAGGCGCTGATGCTTTGCTCATAACACCAAAAGATCAGCTCACAGCCGATGTAATCGAGAAATTACCAGATACCATTCGAGCGATCGCCACATTCTCTGTCGGCTATGACCATATTGATCTGGAGGCAACCCAAAAACGCGGCATTCTTGTTACCAATACACCGGATGTCCTAACCGATGCGACTGCCGACCTTACTATACTTTTGTTGCTAGGTGCAGCCCGCCGTGCCAGTGAGGGTGAGAGAATGATGCGTCAAGGAACATGGTTGGGTATACGACCAACCGAGTTACTCGGAACTCAGGTGACGGGTAAGCGACTCGGCATTTTTGGTATGGGGCGAATCGGTCAAGCAGTAGCACATCGGGCACGAGCCTTTAATATGGAAATCCACTACTTCAACCGTAAACGGCTGCCCTCTGAAATAGAGTCAGGTGCAATCTTTCACAGTAATCCGAATGACCTTCTGCCTGAGAGCGAGTTTTTCTCTCTACATTGTCCAGCAACTCCAGAAACCCTGAATTTCCTGAACGCACAACGGATTGCTCTACTTCCTGATGGAGCGATCGTGATTAATGCAGCGAGGGGTTCCTTGGTGAATGATGATGATCTAATCGCTGCCCTGAAGTCAGGTAAGATTGCTGCTGCTGGTCTAGATGTTTATAACGGCGAACCGAATATCCATCCAACTTATGCAACTTTGCCGAACACTTTTCTATTGCCTCACATTGGCAGTGCAACAACAGAAACACGAACAAAAATGGGATTCGTTGCTCTAGACAATCTGGATGCAATCTTTGCAGGCAAGATGCCAGCTAACTTAGTTAAATAATAGGATTAATGTTTAAGAATGGCAGTCTTATTGACATCTACCACAAAACTTCGCATTAGATCCAAAACCGCTGGTATGATTGTGTGTCCCATGTCAAATTCTTGATACTTCACTGCCACTCCCGAAGCTGTTAGGCTATTTCTAGCATTTTGAGCCGAACTAAGAGGCACAATCTGGTCTTGTCTGCCATGGACAATCAAAACAGGTGGAAAGGATTTCCCGGCAGTTGCCTCTGGTTTTGAATGTAGATAGCCACTCAGACACACCAAGCCTGCCACTGGTAAAGTTAGCCCCACATCCAGCGTCATTGCTCCACCTTGAGAAAATCCACTCAAAACTGTCTGCGATAAGGGGACACCAGTGCTACTTTCTAGCGACATTAGCCAGTCAGTTAGCTGCTGCCGACTTGCCGTTAAACCCTGAGAATCCTGTCCTCGCAGGTTGTACCACATTTTACCCCCAGCTCCATAGGGATAGGGGTAAGGGGCATCGGGGAACAGGATTTGGTATTCGGGTAGATTCAGCGCTGGCGCGAAAGGTGCCAACTGCTGGGAGTTGCCACCAAAGCCATGTAAGCACACAAGCAACCCGGCTGGCGCTTGACCATTTGCTGGTGGAACTGAAATAAATTTTAAGGACAAGGACTTATCTCCCAAACTAGACTTTGTTGGAGCTTTGGCAGAAGTAGAACTTCTTGTGCAAGCTTTCAACAGCAGCGTCGTTGAGAGTGTGGCACAGCCTTGTAACAGAAATTGACGCCGACCGAATTGTCTGATTTTCAAAGCACCCGACCTCAAAACCCAACT
>DATNQP010000699.1:0-3673 GCA_036703965.1 Leptolyngbyaceae cyanobacterium | reverse complement strand
CATAGCTGCTTATTTAAACCCTGGTCAGAGGAAGAATTAGTGGAAACCATTAAATCTGGTTTAGAAATATTATGACTAAACAGGTAATTATCTGTGTCGATGATGAGACAACTGTACTCATGAGCCTCAAAGCAGAACTTCAAGAGGTTATCGGCGATGATTACCTAATCGAAATAGCTGAAGGAGGGGAGGAGGCATTAGAGTTAATTGAAGAATTGCTGGAGGATGGGTATGAATTTCCCTTAATTATTTCCGACCATCTGATGCCAAAGATGAAGGGAGATGAGCTGTTAAAGCGCGTCCATCTCATCTTACCCAAAACCCTCAAAATCATGCTTACAGGACAGGCCGATCTGGAAGCTGTGGGGAATGCAATCAAGCATGCCAAATTATATCGCTATATAGCCAAGCCTTGGCAGACGGAAGACCTAAGTTTAACGGTAAAAGAAGCCGTAAACAGCTATTTTCAGGATAAAAAGCTGGCACAACAGAACGATCAACTCCAACAAATGAATCAGACGTCGGTACAATTGAACGCTCAACTCCAGGACATGAATCAGACGTTGGCACAATTGAACCGCGAACAGGCTATATTAATTGACCAACTCCACCAGAAAGAGAGCCGTCTGTTGAAGGCAGAACAGAAGTATCGCAGTATTTTTGAAAATGCCCTGGAAGGCATCTTTCAGATTACCCCCGATGGACGTTATCTCAGTGCTAATCAGGCAACAGCGCAGTTATACGGGTATGATTCTCCTGAAGAGTTGATGACAACGATCACCGACATCAATCATCAACTGTACGTCGATTTGCGCCGTCGAATTGAGTTCCTCGCATTAATGCAGCAGCATGGAGCCGTGTCCGGGTTTGAGTCTCAGATCTATCGCAAAGATGGTAGCATCATCTGGATTAATGAGAATGCGCGTGCTATTTTCGATTTCAATAAATCACTACTGTACTATCAGGGCTTTGTTGAGGATATCACCGAACGTAAAAAAGCCGAAGTCGAGCGGCTTGAGTTCACGAAAGAACTCTTTCAACTCAACCAATCGTTCTCACGCTTTGTGCCGCGTCAATTTCTCCAGTGTTTGAACAAACAAAGTATTGCTGATGTTCAGTTAGGCGATCAGGTGCAGCAGGAAATGTCAGTGCTATTTGCTGATATTCGCGACTTCACCAGCCTCGCTGAAACCATGCCTCCCCAGAACATTTTCAAATTGATCAATGCCTATCTTTCTCGTATGGAACCAGCCATCCTCGAAAATCAGGGTTTTATCGATAAATATATGGGTGATGGGATTATGGCATTGTTTAGCGGTGCTGCTGATGATGCCCTCAAAGCTGGAATTTCCATGCTGCAACGGCTGACTGAATATAATCAACACCGTGCTAACTCTGGCTATATGCCGATTCGGATTGGCATCGGCATCAATACAGGTTCTTTGATGCTCGGTACCGTGGGGGGAGAACACCGAATGGATAGCACGGTGATTAGTGATGCGGTTAATTTAGCCTCGCGCCTAGAAAATCTGACGAAAGATTATGGGGTGTCACTGTTAATCACTCACCATACTTTGGCTCGTTTGCATTACCCAACTGAGTATAATATCCGCTTTATTGAACAGGTCAAAGTTAAGGGGAAGTCAAAAGCAGTAGCCGTCTTTGAAGTGTTTGATGGGGATGAGGCGGAAATGAGACAGGGCAAGTTAGCCAGTCTCAAGATTTTTGAAGCCGGTTTGTGGCTCTACCATAAGCGGGCTTTAACTGAAGCGGCACAAATGTTTGAAGCTGTCTTGAATCTGAATCCACAGGATACAGTTGCCCAAATCTATCTACAGCGCTGTCAGACCCAGAAAACTAAGATTCTACCGCTCCCTTTATCTAAACCTAATCAAGAGCAGCGCTTTTAAATTGAAGGGCACTGACTTAAGGGAAAATTAGTATGGGCAATGGAGGTTAGCGGACTCGAACCGCTGACATCCTGCTTGCAAAGCAGGCGCTCTACCAACTGAGCTAAACCCCCAAAATAGAAGTAGCAACTTCGACTTTTGCTATTCTAGCTTCTAAGGTGCCATTAGCGTAAGGGGGTAGAGGAAAAAATATTTAGACGTATGTCATCCCAGAAGCTTGCCTTTGTTAGGTTAGGTTGTAAACCAGAGTAAAACATTTTTACTCCTTCGAGTTGAGTCGGGAAATGACCCAAGTTGTTGTAACTTTCTATAAATTCGTCAGGTTGCCGGACTTTGCCGAGAAGCGAGACTCCTTGTTGTCACAGTGTGAAGCACAGGGTATCAGAGGGACGATTCTGCTTGCAGCAGAAGGCATTAACGGGACGATCGCAGGTTCTCGTCAGGCAATTGACGCACTCCTATCCTTTTTACGCTCCGATCCTCGTCTAGTTGACTTGGAGCAAAAAGAGTCTTATGCCGATTCTGTGCCATTTGACCGGATGAAGGTGCGGTTGAAGAAAGAAATTGTCACCTTGGGATTGCCGGAAATCGATCCGAGCGATCGCGTCGGCACCTATGTTAGTCCTCAGGAGTGGAATGAACTGATTTCCGATCCAGAGGTAACGATTATTGACACCCGCAACGAGTATGAGGTGTCTATTGGCACTTTTAGGGGAGCTAAAAATCCAAAAACTGCCTCATTCCGCCAATTTCCAGACTATGTTCGCAACCACCTCGATCCCACGAAACATAAAAAGGTTGCCTTATTCTGCACTGGCGGCATTCGCTGTGAAAAAGCGACATCATTCATGATGGAGCATGGGTTCCAAGAGGTCTATCACCTCAAAGGCGGCATTCTCAAGTATTTAGAGGAAGTTCCAGTAGAAGAGAGTCTCTGGCAAGGGGAATGTTTTGTCTTCGATCAACGTGTCGCTGTACGTGAGGGTTTGGCGGTAGGAACTCATGAAATGTGCCTCAGTTGTGGGCATCCTATCTCCGAAGCTGATAAAACGTCACCTCATTATCAGGAGGGCGTTTCTTGTCCCTACTGTTTCGATCGCCTCACCGAGGAGAAGCGATCGCAAAAAGAAGCGAGGAGCAGTGTGAAGCGTTAGCTACCCCGCAGGGAATCGCTCAAAAGCTGTAGGGGTTGATGACGCTAAAATTGCAGGCAAATACAATCTAATAAGCTGCAAGACTGGTAATGCCTAACTCTACTGTTGTTCTCGCAATTTATTTTCAAACTCTCTCAGTGCAATGCTGGAGCCTAATTCCCAAGCACGCTCTACATATTTCGGGATAAGTTGTTTTACAGGAATTCCAGGGAATGTGGGACTATTAGAGCTTTGTTGATACTGCTGTCCATCAAACAGGTAGATATATAGCACTTTACGCCGATAGATCCAGAGTTCAGGGACACCAATCGCTTGATAATCTTCAGGTTTCGTGGATGAGGTCAGGTCTATCTCAAGTGCTAAATCGGGAGGCGGATCGGTCTCTAAATCTATCCGTTCTTTGCCTAAAATAGCTTGGCGGTTTTGAATGTAAAAGCAGGCATCTGGCTCCAGTCCTGCCTGCTCAATTCGTTTCAGCGTAATTGGATCGAAACTGTCCCAATCTTGTCCTTGGTATCGCAAGAGAGCCTTTACCAGATCGGAGAGGGTATCGGATTTCTTTCCATGTCCTGGTAAGGGAGCCATGATGCGAATTTCTTGAGTTTCTGC
>DATNQP010000698.1:0-5893 GCA_036703965.1 Leptolyngbyaceae cyanobacterium | reverse complement strand
GGGTCAAATCGTTGGTACTTAACAATTCCATACCCATGGTTCGTGTTAGACCAACGTCACTGATGCCAGTGCGAACCGACCGCCCCATCTGCCATTGCCTCCAAGCGATCGCAAACCTCCGACCATTTAAAGATACTTGAGTCCCCTGCCGAATTACTTGGGGCAACACCTGTGATAAAAACTCCGCCCGACGCGGCGCAGTCGTTTCAGCAGTCGTTTCAGTCGCAACAGGTGGTAGCTGGCTTAGTAGCGCCTTCCCTAGGGAGACTTGAGTGTTTTGCTGGGTTACTTGGGACGATTGGGGCAACAGCTGGGTTGGAAGTAGGAGCGTTGTCTCATCAGCAAGGGGTAGCCGCTGGCTGAGAACCACTTCACTACTGTGCAACAGCAACGGCTTTGTAGTTCCGACTCGCGTACTTGCCAAGCCAATTGATGACCCGAAGAGAGTTAGGAGTAAAAGGGTAATGATACGCTTAGACATTATTGCCCAAACCCAGCGTTTTAGGCGGCCCAACAACGCTGGCTTCTGCTTTTTTTTCTGGAGTCGCTTCGCTAAAGGACTCGCTCGATTACGGCTCGATGAGCTAATGCGATCGCCCCTTCCCGTTTTTGGCGTTACTCTTCTGATCATCCGGTAGCCTCTTTGACCCAGATAGTGGTCTGTAGAAGTCAAGACTTTAAGCCTTGGGCAGCATATCAAGAAATAATGACTTAATTAGGCGCTTCTTATGGGTTTGAGCTTCATAATAATGCAGTAAGAGTCTTTCTACGAGCTAACTTCACGGAACCCAACTGGAGAATCGATAGTGCAGCGAGATACAGTAGCATTCCTGCTGTCTTCACCAAAGCCGTAAAAAAACATTATGCTTACGGTACAAAGCTTGCCAGTGACCTGGCACTGTTGAGAAAACTTTTTGTTGAGCTTGGCTCAATCACCTTGAGTCCTGGTACAGCAATTCAAATCTTTTTCTGTAGTCAAAGTTACAGTAAGGAAACCTGACAATTGGGGATTGCTTGCGTAAAGCATTTCCTATAATATTGCTACTCTGTCAATTCGGTAGGATGCCAGTGCCGAAATTGGATTTAAGAGTTTCTTCCAGTGCCAGTACCGCTTACCACGCTTGTCATCAGATAGGTGGGCGGTTTTCATAACTACGATTGAAGAGCCTAAGTTTTTTCACTCGTTAGGTTTCTAAGTCGAATTACATCCGTCGTTACTTGAGGGTGTAGCTTTAGTGTCAGCCACCGATCTTAAGTTCATCGGAAATCCAGTACACAGGGGTATTTATGTAGACTCCCCATTAAAGTAAATTGTTTCTAATTTTTCAATTTTTGTAGATGCCAAATGTGAGTCGGCTACTGGGTTAACAGCTCTCAAACCGTAAATTTCCGTAAATTTGTATTCAGTAAAAACCGTGAATCATTCGATGGATAACAGGAGCATCAGAGAAAACCAACAACAAAATTCCTGGAATCAAGGTGATATGCCTTATCCAGGTCAACGATGGTTGGTGGAAGAACGAGATGCATGTGGCGTTGGCTTTATTGCATCTGGGGCAGGTACAGCAACCCATGAACTGATTGAACAGGCGTTATCTGCCCTCAGCTGTTTAGAACACCGGGGGGGGTGTAGTGCCGACCAAGACTCTGGCGATGGTGCGGGGTTAATGACAGCTATTCCCTGGAAGCTGTTCGAGTCTTGGTTTGCTCAATCTGAAATTTCCATGCCACCAGCTGACCAATTGGGAGTAGGCATGGTTTTCTTACCCCAAGAGGCGAATCTTGCCAATACAGCCCGTGAAATTGTTGAAGACGTCTTGAGGCAACAAGACTTAACTGTGTTGGGCTGGCGGGTAGTACCCGTGAAGGAGTCGGTTCTTGGCACTCAAGCGCGAGAAAACCAACCCCACATCGAACAGTTGATCGTGACTTCGCCAAACAGACGGGGAGATGAACTAGAGCGCAAACTATTCAAAGCAAGGCGTCGGATTGGCAAGGCTTTAGATTTGGAGGGTACTTTAAAGTGGTCTGACGATTTCTACATTTGCTCCTTCTCCAATCGCACAATTGTCTACAAAGGCATGGTGCGTTCAGCTGTTTTGGGAGAGTTTTATACAGATTTAAAAAATCCAGATTATCAAAGTGCCTTTGCCGTCTATCATCGACGCTTTAGCACCAACACGATGCCAAAGTGGCCACTGGCTCAGCCGATGCGGTTGTTGGGACACAACGGCGAGATTAACACGCTGCTGGGTAATATCAACTGGATGATGGCTCGTGAGGCAGACTTAACTCATCCGCTCTGGGGAACGAGGACTACTGAATCAGAAATCAGGACTCAAGAGACAGCGCTCAGCACCCCCCAAGAACAATCAGCGGAATTGGATGACCTAAAGCCGATTGTCAATCCCGACAATAGTGACTCGGCAAATCTGGATAATGTACTGGAGTTACTGGTGCGCTCTGGACGCAGTCCTATGGAAGCCCTGATGATTATGGTGCCAGAGGCTTACAAAAATCAACCAGATTTGGATAATCATCCGGAAATTGTTGATTTTTACGAATACTACAGTGGGATTCAGGAACCGTGGGACGGACCAGCCCTGTTGGTGTTCAGTGATGGCAAGGTGGTAGGAGCCACGCTTGACCGCAATGGACTGCGACCTGCCCGTTACAGCATTACGCGGGATGGTTATGTCGTCGTGGCATCAGAAGCGGGTGTCGTGGAGTTGCCAGAAGCCGAGATTGTCGAAAAGGGTCGATTGGGACCAGGGCAAATGATTGCCGTAGACTTAAAAACCCATGAGGTTCTGAAGAACTGGGACATCAAGCAACGGGTTGCTGCCGAAAAACCCTATGGTCAGTGGTTGCAGCAGCACCGTGTTGTCTTGAAGCCACAAGCCTTTGTTGATACTCCCCAGCTAGAGAAGCCAGTTTTGCTGCGGCAGCAGACAGCCTTTGGCTATAACGCAGAGGATGTGGAAATGATCATCCAGCCGATGACCATCGAGGGGAAAGAACCAACCTTCTGCATGGGCGATGATACGCCCCTAGCAATACTCTCAGGGAAGCCTCGTCTACTCTACGACTACTTCAAGCAACGCTTTGCTCAGGTGACAAATCCGCCGATTGACCCCTTGCGGGAAAGCTTGGTGATGTCATTAACAATGGAGCTGGGTGACCGGGGGAATTTGTTAGAAGCGCTTCCTGAGTATGCGCGGTTGTTAAAGCTAGAGACACCAGTCCTCAATGAGACAGAACTGGAGGCAGTAAAAACTTCAGGATTCGATGCGGCTGAGCTATCTACCTTATTTGAGATTGCCACGGGTCCACAAGGACTAGAGGTTGCCGTGCGTAATCTGTGCGACAAAGCAGCTGAGGCGGTGGGTGCTGGGAAGAAGATTCTGATTTTGAGCGACAGAAGCGGTGGTCTTCTGAGCGAAGAATACAGCTACATCCCACCCCTGTTAGCTGTGGGAGCTGTGCATCATCATCTGATCCGAAAGGGGTTGCGGATGAAGGCGTCACTGATTGTCGATACAGCTCAATGTTGGAGTACCCATCATTTTGCTTGTTTGATTGGCTATGGAGCCTCTGCCATTTGTCCTTACCTGGCTTTGGAATCTGTGCGTCAGTGGGTGTCCGATCCCAAGACTCAGAAACTGATGGAGCACGGCAAACTCCAGCCGATAACATTAGAAGACGCCCAGAAGAACTATCGAAAGGCAGTGGAAGCGGGTTTATTGAAAATCCTCTCGAAGATGGGGATTTCTCTTTTGACGTCCTACCAAGCTGCCCAGATTTTTGAGGCGATTGGTATTGGCACGGATTTATTGCAACTTGCCTTTGCTGGAACGACATCACGGCTGGGTGGCTTGAGCGTGGCTGAATTAGCGCAGGAAGTTATCTCGTTCCATCAGCGAGCCTTCCCAGAATTGACCAGCAAGAAGCTGGAAAACTACGGGTTCATCAATGCCAAGCCTAGGGGTGAATACCACATGAACAGCCCTGAAATGGCAAAGGCGCTCCATAAAGCATTAGCTGATGGGAGCTATGACCACTATCAGCTCTATCAGCAGTTATTTGAGCAACGTCCGCCAACAGCGCTACGGGATTTGTTGGACTTAAGGAGCGATCGCGCTCCAATCCCCATCGAAGAAGTAGAATCAGTGGCAGAAATTGTCCAGAGGTTCTGTACGGGTGCAATGTCCTTAGGCTCACTCTCACGGGAAGCGCACGAAACTCTGGCAATTGCCATGAATCGCATTGGGGGTAAATCCAACTCCGGTGAAGGTGGGGAAGACCCTGTGCGGTTCAACGTTCTTGATGATGTGGATGAAAAAGGGCATTCGGTACTACTACCCCATCTCAAAGGCTTAAAAAATGGCGATACGGCAAGTTCTGCGATTAAGCAGGTAGCCTCCGGGCGCTTTGGCGTGACGCCGGAGTATCTGATGAATGCCAAGCAACTTGAGATCAAAATTGCTCAAGGGGCTAAACCCGGAGAAGGCGGACAGCTACCAGGGAAAAAAGTCAGTCCTTACATTGCGATGCTGCGGCGCTCCAAGGCGGGAGTAACCTTGATTTCACCGCCACCTCACCACGATATTTATTCAATTGAGGACTTGGCTCAGTTGATCTTTGACTTGCATCAGATTAATCCTGCGGCAAAGGTCTCTGTGAAGCTAGTCGCGGAAATTGGTATTGGGACAGTGGCGGCTGGAGTGGCTAAGGCGAATGCGGATATTATCCAAATTTCCGGTCATGATGGGGGGACAGGTGCCTCTCCCCTCAGCTCGATCAAGCATGCAGGTGCTCCTTGGGAACTGGGAGTGACGGAAGTGCATCGGGTGTTGATGGAAAATCAACTTCGCGATCGCGTTCTGCTGCGGGCAGATGGTGGTCTCAAAACCGGCTGGGATGTCGTGATGGCAGCGTTGATGGGAGCAGAAGAATACGGTTTCGGCTCTGTAGCAATGATTGCTGAAGGGTGTATAATGGCACGAATTTGCCACACCAATAACTGCCCTGTCGGGGTTGCCACACAGCAAGAACAGCTACGTAAGCGCTTTACAGGAATACCAGAGCATGTTGTAAACTTCTTCTTCTTCGTAGCAGAGGAAGTGCGATCGCTCTTGGCGCGACTGGGTTATCGCTCATTGGCAGACATCATTGGTCGGGCTGACCTCCTGAAAGTGCGGGAAGGTGTTAAGCTCACCAAGACAGCCGCCCTAAATCTCAATTGCCTGACCAATCTGCCGGATACGAAAAGCGATCGCAGCTGGCTGAAGCATGAAGAGGTTCACAGCAATGGCCCAGTACTTGATGATCAGCTACTTGCCGATGTCGAAATTCAGGAGGCAATCCGCAACCAAGGGTCTGTAAGCAAGGACGTTGCTGTCGTCAACACCGATAGAACCGTGGGGACACGCCTTGCCGGTGCGATCGCCAAGCAGTATGGAAACACTGGCTTTGATGGGCAAATTACCCTCAACTTCAAGGGTTCTGCTGGTCAAAGCTTTGCTGCTTTTAACCTTCCAGGTATGACGCTTACCTTAGAGGGTGAAGCCAACGACTATGTAGGGAAGGGAATGCATGGCGGCGAAATTATCATCAAGCCACCGGCAGATGCCACCTACGACCCAGCCAAAAACGTGATTGTGGGGAACACCTGCCTCTACGGTGCGACCGGCGGCATTCTGTTCGCCAACGGAGGTGCAGGTGAGCGGTTTGCTGTCCGCAACTCCAAAGGTGAAGCAGTGATTGAGGGAGCTGGTGACCACTGTTGTGAGTACATGACTGGCGGCGTTATCGTTGTCTTAGGTCATGTGGGACGCAATGTTGGTGCTGGTATGACGGGGGGTCTAGGCTACTTCCTAGATGAAGATGGCAC
>DATNQP010000697.1:0-4697 GCA_036703965.1 Leptolyngbyaceae cyanobacterium | reverse complement strand
TTCCCTGGTGACCCTGCCTTAGCTGCAACCAAAGAGCCTCCTACAATGGCTGAATTTGACCAGCCCGACTGGTTAATGGTGCCTATCGTTGGTCACATGAAGGCACATTTTTCGATTTGCAATGAGAACGCCATGGATGTTTTTCATGGTTTTTTGCACGAGAAGTTGCAGGGATGGTTCGATCCGGTTTTGCTGAATTTACAAGAGCAAGAAGGAACCCTCTGTAGCGAATACAGCGTCTCCTATCAAGGTCGGATGGCAAAATTTTTGGGATTGAGCGAACGAGCTGACGAGGTGACAACCCTACCGATCGCGATTGAATACCACTATCCTCACTTTTATAGCTCTCTCCAGGGAATTTCCTCCCTATACTTGATGCGGCTGCCGGTAGGGCCAACTGAAACTCGCTCCTTTGCCTACTTCTTTTTCAAAGTCCGTTTACCTCAATGGCTACTTAGACCCCTCAAACCATTGCTGCGAACACTGATCCATCGCTTTGTGTTGGTTAAATTTCTAGCCCAAGATATCGAAATGATGGAGAGTGAGCAGCGAACCTATCTCGTTAACCCCCAGCGGCGCTATGTAGAAATCAACCCAGCGATTATTGCGCTTCAGCGGCTCATTGTCCGGCAATATGAACAATTTATGCAACAATCTAGTCAGCAACAAAATAATCGGCAAACAGACTCGCAAGTGTCTGATAGCGATAGCATTAGCGAATCGGGCAAGGGTAGCGCACAAGCGGCTCCACAAGAGCTAGCGGTAGTGACATCAGGAGCATCTGCTTTGTCGCCAGCGATGGCATCAGGCAAAACTGAGCCAACCAAATAGAACTCACTTATAGGATGAAGGCAACTATAAACTTAACCGTGGAGCAGCTGGTCAGCGAAGACAGTAGGGGAGTACAAGGCGCAGGGGGAGCAGTCCCTAGGTATAAATCTAGGGGCGCAAGCAGCGGAGGTCTTGGAGATTCAACGCCTCAGCGCCCTCTCTCCAAAGGTTTTTTCTTCTCCACGAATGAATTTGGAGCCTTGCGACCAATAACAGGAGGAGCCATTAATCTCTTCTCCTCTACCCCAGCTTTCTTGGTCAACTCCCTATATACCTCGATAATGCTGCAATTGCAGTACCCAAAGATACGGTTGAGTTGGCTCATATCCCCAAATACTATCAGATCGACGCTTATAGGGTATAGCATTCGGTCTGGCTAGCCGCTACCTTAGCTAACTAAAAAAATATACATCATTAGCTAGAGACGATAGGCTATCTAGGAAAAGGTGAGAGGAATAAAAGAGTGCAAGTTGTCAAAGAGTATGTTCAGCGCTGGTACGAAAGTGGTCTAGATCCTGACGAGTATATTTGTCATCAAAAGCAAGGGAATTTTGTCGAAATCGAATCCACTGCTACTGGCAAACGTCACAATGTTCTGACATTCTGTACAAATGATGTACTGGGTTTGGTTCAAGAAGATGCCGTTAAGCAAGCTGCGATTGATGCCATCCTCCAGTATGGTACGTCAAACAGTTCCTGCTCTGTCTTGAGCGGTCGCATTGATCTGCACCGGCAACTGGAAAATGAGATTTCTGCCTTTAAGCACCTACCTCACACCCAGCTGTTCCTGAATGCCTGGATGGCAATGCAAGCGTTGATGGATGCCTTCTGTCACCTGGCAATTCCGGTACCAGGTTTTCAGAATACCCGCGAGACCTTAATTCTCACCGATGTCCTCAACCACGGCTGCATTGTCTCAGCAATAACCAATGCTGGCACCCGTTCTGGTAAATTATTTGGTCATAGTCCGCGCGTCCGCGTCAGAGCTTATCGCCACTGTGATGTTGATGACCTGGCTCGCAAGCTGCGTCGGTATGTCAAGCCAGATGATCGGCTGATGGTGGTATCCGATGCAGTGTTCTCAATGGATGGGGATATTGCACCCCTGCCAGACATGCTCGACGTACTGCAAAATTACGATGGCAGCGTGCTGGTGATGGATGAGGCTCATGCTAGCGGTGCAATCGGTGCCACCGGCAGAGGAATATATGAACACTTCGGTATTCTGCCGCAGCAGGCGATTGAACGGGGCATTGTACCCCTGATTATGAGCACGTTCTCCAAGTTTGCTGCCTCTGCCGGTGCTGCCATCAGCACTCATGTGGCTGAACTCATCCCCCTGTTAAATGTCTCGCCTACCTCGATTGGGACAATTTCCTTATCGCCACCCCTCACCGCTGCTGCTTTGGAGAGTATTCGTCAGGTGCGTCAATTTCCAGAACGGGTGAAAATCCTTCAGGAAAATACGGGATACTTGCGATCGCGTCTTGAAGCCCATGATTTCGCAGCTGTTGGTGAAACTAATGTGGTGCCCGTGGTTTTGCCACAAGAAATTAATCCTAAACTGTTTGCTAGGCAACTCCTGGAGCATCATGGGATTTGGGTTTCTCCCATCTGGTTCATTGCCAAACCCCGCATCCGAATGACAGTCAACGCTCTTCATACCAATGAAGAAATGGATCAGTTGGTCGCCGCTATGGTGGCAACGCGGGACTTGTTGTATAAACCGATGATTAGTGCTTGAAAAAGTTGAAGGCTAGAACGTTGAAAGGTTGAAGCTTGAAGAAAGAGTTGAACGTTTAAGCGAATCTTCTCACCTTCAACCTGCTCACCCTGCTACTCTTCGTTGGACTAACAACTAAACAGGTCATCAATGTGCTAGAGTCTATCACTGCTATTGAGATTCGGGCTGTAACCACGCCAGCAGACAATGAAATGTTTCTGGATGTGCCAGCACGGGTTTATGCCGATGACTCCAATTGGGTGCCACCTCTACGTAGTGATGTTGCCAAGCAGTTTGCACCCAATAATCCGTTTTTACAGTACGGGAAGTTACAGCAGTTTATTGCCCTAGAGGAAGGCGCAAAAACTCCTCAGGCAGTAGGACGCATTGTTGCTGCGGTTAATCAGCGGCTGATTGAACGAGAAGGTCAAAATGTTGGTTTGTTTGGTTTTTTTGAGTGCGTTCCCGATTTCGCGATCGCAAAATCCCTCCTAGAAACTGCCTGCCAATGGTTGCGCGATCAAGGTATGACAATAGCACGGGGATCTATTGACCTATCCACCCACAACAATTGTTTATTCCTTGTCGATGGCTTTGACTCACCGCCGATGGTGATGATGCCCTACAATCCGTCCTACTATCCAAAATTCATGGAGCAGGACGGCTGGTATAAAGCCAAGGATGCTTATGCTTATGACTTTCCTCTAGACAAGCCCCTACCAGCGGAATTTGAGAAAGCGTATCGGATTGCTTGTAAATCTGGTGTCACCTTCCGCCCTCTGAGAACCAAAGGTGAAGGATTTGAGCAAGATTCCATCAGTCTTTATCAGCTTTTTACCCGTGCTTTCGCCAATAACTGGAGTTCTACACCACGAACCGAGGAAGAATTTCTAGAAGAAGCCAAGGCTTTACAGAGTTTGGTCGATCCAGATGTTTTTCCTGTAGCGGAACACAATGGCGAAATGGTTGGCTTTTTTATGGGATTACCTGACTATAACATTCCGCTGAAACAGGTCAAAGGAAGACTAAACTGGCTAGGAATTCTCAAGTTTCTTTGGTATCGTCGTCAGATTGATCAAGGACGTGTCATCGCCATTTGTTCGCTGCCAGAGTATCGCCGGAAGATGGTGCCCCTTGCCCTAATTTATTTAGGAATGCAAGGTGGAATCCAAAAGGGTAAACCTTATAAACGGGCAGAACTCTCCTGGGTATACGAAGATAATTTCCCTTCCCGCAAGCTAATTGAAGCATCGGGCGGCAAGATTCATAAAACTTACCGAATTTACGAAAAAGCCCTTTAAATATTGAACCACTAAAATTACAGATGTAGTGTAGTATGCCTTGCCAGAATTGGTAGCGCAACAAACTGTAACAATTGGAATAGTGGAGATGCATTCACTGCATAAATGCGTTCACTGCCAACAGCGAAGAGGGTTAGTGTGGCAGTAAGCTCTTGCTTTGAGAAAGTTTTAGCGGAACTGCCACAAACAATTTTGCATCCTACCTGAGGAGACCGTTGTAATGCTTGAATCTTATCGTCAACATGTTGCTGAGCGGGCGGCTTTGGGCATTCCCCCCCTGCCGCTGGATGCCCAGCAGACTTCCGAATTGTGTGAATTGCTGAAAAATCCGCCAGCGGGTGAAGAGGAAACGTTGATGGACTTGCTGCGCGATCGCGTTCCACCCGGCGTCGATCCTGCTGCCTACGTCAAAGCCTCGTTTTTAACCGCGATCGCTAAAGGCGAAATCACCAGCCCCCTGATTGTTCCCCAAGGAGCCGTAGACTTATTGGGGACGATGATCGGTGGCTACAATGTCCAATCCCTAATCGATTTGCTCAAGTCTAAAGATGCCGGATTAGCAGCAGAAGCCGCCGCCGCCCTGAGTAAGACGATGCTGGTGTTTGATGCCTTTAACGACGTCCTTGCCCTGTCTGATGTCAATCCCTATGCCAAGCAGGTAATTGATTCTTGGTCAGCAGCTGAGTGGTTCATCGGACGCCCCAAGGTGCCAGAAGCCATCACGGTTACGGTGTTTAAGGTACCGGGAGAGACGAATACCGACGATTTGTCCCCCGCACCCCTCGCCACAACTCGCCCAGATATCCCCTTGCACGCTACGGTGATGCTGGAATCTCGGATGC
>DATNQP010000696.1:0-2772 GCA_036703965.1 Leptolyngbyaceae cyanobacterium | reverse complement strand
TGACAGCATTATCGACAAGGACATGGTGCTACGGCTAGACTTTTACGTCGGCGAACGCGATTTGCTAGGTATCGGTTTCTCCGACAACCTCATCTTCCGCAAGCAATACTACATCCGCGCTCTGATCGAGAAAAGACCTCTAGAACTCTATCTCCACACTACAGAAGGGTTTGACCAGCCTGATTCTGAACAGAAGCCAAAAGAAAAGACAAAGATGATCCAAGTAAACGATGGCTGGGAATTTGATGTACAAGGAACGGGCTTTGAGGGTACGTTCCGCATCGAAATCGATTCTGTTCCCGAAGAGGGAGAGCCAATACCGTTTATCTAACCTACTCCCTTCCTGGTAGAAGAATAATTGATAACTCTAGGGGGATTGGGGACTGGGGACTAGGGACTGAGAACTGGGAGAGAAGTTGCAGTAGGTAATCTTAGAGAGGGAAGGAAGTAATAAAAAACCGTGGGACTGGATGTTCCACGGCGTTTGGCATGAGGAGTCTTAACTCACATAGGATTGTAGAGGCAATTAACCGATGACAAGGGGCTGGTAACGGTTTTGGTAACCAGACTCTCCTCATCAGGGGTGTTTTTTATCTGACAAGAGCCGTTTATTCCTACATGAATGTATCCCCGGTTACATCCATAGGATGAAGCACGACATAGGGGTATGACCACGCTCACTTTTTCTTGCTCGTCCAAACCGTTGTGAACATCATCAGCAAACCGCCAATAAAAATTGCGATCGCCAAGCCTCCTGCAATACCATTGAGCAAATCAGTGTTTTCCATGATTTGAAGATTGAGCGATTGAAGCAGCAGATGCATCTTATCATCTGCTGAATAATGACACTTTTTTTGCCTATTCACTCACCGTTTCCGAGCGCTTAAGTCAGTGCCATTCAAGCCTTGGTGTAGTTATCGATTATCCTAGCTAAACCCGGTATAGCCTCCTCCACATCATTCTTCGCTGAGTTGCGGAGTTTCTTATATGAGCTTCGCACGATCGCTCTCTGGCTTGTCTCGATCCTGGCGTCGGTGACGCTAAGTACCGCGTCCGCCGTGCGAGAGCGGTTTTGGATGAGGTATTCAACTGGGGTTCCCGTC
Organism: Leptolyngbyaceae cyanobacterium; assembly: GCA_036703965.1. GTDB lineage: Bacteria > Cyanobacteriota > Cyanobacteriia > Cyanobacteriales > Coleofasciculaceae > DATNQP01. The sequence continues at coordinate 1,669 of DATNQP010000696.1, read as the reverse complement.
TGTAAGCCCTCACTCCAAATGGGATCGAGTGCCACTAATGTTTCCGGCAGCAGCGCCTCGATGGCTGCGGCAATATAATTGGGCTTAACCCCATTGACAGCGGCGTAGGCGGCTTTCAAGCCTAAACCAGAAAGCCCACTTTTGGATCTGACCTGCTCGTCTATTAAGTTTACGCAGTCAGCTACGAACCTTGCTTTTTTATTCGGGTCATCAAGACCGTCAATAAGTCCCATTTCGATTCTCCTTAATGTCAAAACGCCTGATTTCTGGGTACTGGCAAATTAATGATATTTTCTGTAACCGCCCAGATATTTAAAACCCACATTCTACTATTAGAAGGAGTTTGAAACTCAATACACTATTAAGCTGAAATATAAAGTTTAGGTATAGCTTCTAGGATTGTTCATGAGAGTTTCATCAAGCAAGGGTGGTGTGAAAGCTCGTATTAAAAGACAGACAGCAGGAAATACTAGCCCATACTTAGGCTATGCTCCTGCTTTCTTATCCACGAGCAATTGTTCTGTCTCTTTAAATTAGAGCTACCCAAAAAGAAATTCAGGTTGATTAAAACAACCGTTCCCAGACAACTTATAACGAATGCGAAATCCCACTTTAGGTAGATTGAGGGATGAGCTTAAAGCCAACCCGCTATCAAACGCTAACTCAGAAGGAAGTTTTGGGCGTTAAACAGTGGTGATATCTTTTTCTTTTTCAGCTAGCAAGTCATCAATTTTGGCTGTGTACTTATCAGTCAGCTTTTGAATCTTGTCCTGGAGATCTTTCGCGTCATCCTCAGGAATTTCGCTATTTTTTTCCTGTTTGCGGACAGAGTCAACGGCGTCGCGACGGATATTACGGATAGAGACTTTACCCTCTTCGGCAAACTTTGCCGCCATTTTCACAAATTCTTTGCGGCGATCGCTTGTCAACGGAGGAATGTTCAACCGAATGATCTGACCATCATTATTCGGAGTTAAGCCCAGATCTGACAGGGAAATTGCTTTCTCTATCGAGTTCAGGCTGTTCCTGTCGTAAGGTTGAATGGTAATCGTACTGCCATCCGGTGTGTTGATACTTGCCAGAGACTTCAGCGGCGTTGGAGAGCCATAGTACTCCACCATCACCCGGTCGAGCAAGCTGGCATTGGCACGACCTGTGCGAATGGTATTGAAAGACCGTTGAGTTGCCTCAATGGCTTTCTGCATATGGCTTTCGACGTCAGTTAACTTCACACAAACCTCCCACAATTGTTCCGATAGATTCTCCCTTAACAGCGCGGTGGATATTACCCCGCACCGTAAGATCAAATACCATAATCGGGATATTATTCTCTTTACATAATGCGATCGCGGTACTATCCATCACCCGCAAGTCGTTAGTGAGAACATGACTGTAGGTAAGGCTTTGATATCGGCGAGCCGTAGGATTCAGATGAGGGTCAGAGTCATAAATGCCATCTACTTTAGTGGCTTTAAAGATTACCTCAGCGTCGATTTCTGCTGCTCGCAGAGCGGCTGTCGTGTCAGTTGTGAAGAAGGGATTTCCTGACCCTGCCCCAAAAATCACCACCCGTCCTTTTTCCAGATGACGGATAGCACGACGCCGGATATAAGGTTCTGCCACTTCTTGCATTGCGATCGCGGTTTGCACGCGCGTCGGTATGCCTATC